>NZ_JBFUGT010000104.1:0-21044 GCF_056402775.1 Rhodococcus sp. P3_B8 | reverse complement strand
GGTCACCAGCATGTCCGGGTCGTACCCGGCCCGCCCGGCACCCCCGGTGCGGCGAGAGCCGTGAAAAGCGCTGGTGTCGAGATGGGTGTCGACGATCTCGATCACCGTCCACACCGGATGCGTGGGCGGCACCCACTCCCGCATGTCCGGTGGCAACAAAAACTGCTGATCACGATTCACCGGTCGATACCCCTTGGCCACCAACACATTATCCAAGAAACATCAGGTCGGGGCGCCGCGGCACGCGGACACCCCGACCCGGAAATTTGAAACAGCCCCCCGGCGGTTAACAAGTACTCACGGGCTAGCGGCGGCGACGCATGTAGTCGCTGACGACGGCGGCGCCGAGACCGTCCAGCCCGGGCGCCACGACGCGTCCGCCGACCCGCTCGGCCATCCGGTCCACCACCCGCGCGAGGCCGGGATCCTCACCGAGCCGGAAGAACGTGACGTGGGCGCCGAGCCGGGCGAGGGTGTCGAGTTCCCGGACCGTCAGACCGAGGGTCCGGGAGCTCGGCGGGTAGTCGAAGTACGCGAAGCCGTCCGGCTCGAGGTGGGCCGTCGGCTCACCGTCGGTGACGATCAGGACCACCGGCTGGGCGTTGGGGTGCCGGCGCAGATGCCGGGCCGCCAGCAGCAGCGCGTGGTGCAGGTTGGTGCCCTGGTCCCACGCGCCGTCCAGACCGGCCAGCTCCGACGGCGTCAGGACCTGCGCGTGCCTGCCGAACGAGATGAGTTGCAGTTCGTCGCTGCGGAATCGGGTGCTCACCAAGTGGTTCAGGGCGAGGGCGGTGCGCTTCATCGGCACCCACCGCCCCTCCATCACCATCGAGAACGACGTGTCGACGAGCAGCGCGACCGCCGCCTGCGACCGCTGCTCGGTCTCCATCACCTCGACGTCCGCCACGGACAACCGGACGGGGACGCGACCGCGCTCGACCGGATCGGACGCCGCCCGCAGCACGGCKTTGGTGATCGTGCGCGTGACGTCCCACGGCTCGGTGTCGCCGAACGCCCATTCGCGGGACGCGCCGGTCGGCTCCCCCATCGCCCCGGCGCGGCGCGTCTCCCGTTGCCCGCCACGCGAAGACAGTTGCTGCGCCACGTCCCGCAGAGCGGTCTGGCCGAGTTGCCGCATCGCCTTGGGCGACAGCCGCCACTGGCCGTCCGCCCCGCGGTCGAAGAAGCCCTGATCGCGCAGGGCCTTCTCGAGTTCGGCGAGGGTCTGAGCATCGGCCGCCGCCTCCTCGCCGAGTTGCCGGGCCAGAGCGTCCGCGTCGATGTCGTCGAGTTGTGCGCCCGCGTACTGCTGCGACAGTTGCTCGGCGAGCGACTCGAGTTCCGCGATGTCCTGCAACGCTCCGGTGCCCTCGCCCAGGCCCATGCCGTCGTCGCCGCGGAACCGCTGCGCGCCTTGCCAGTCCTCACCAGGGCGCGCGGCCTGCAGATGCTGGTCCAGCCGGTCGAGCTGCCCGATCAGCGACGGATCGCCGAACGCCTGCTGCGCCAGCGCATCCAGTTCGTCGCGCTGCTCCTGCGACAGCGAGTTCCGCAGGCGCTGCGCCGCCGCCGCCCGCTGCGCCAGTGAGTCGAGCAGTTCCTCGACGTTCTGCGGGTTCTCGGGGAAGTATTCCCCGTGCTTGTCCATGAACTCGTCGAACTGTTCCTGCGTGTCCTCGCCGCGGGAGTGCTTGTCCAGCAGGTCGTTGAGGTCGGCGAGCATCTCGCGGATGCGTTCGCGGTCCTCTTCCGTGGCCCCCTCGAGGGCCTGTTTCATGCCGGCGAACCGCTGGTCCAGCATTTCGCGCCCCAGGAGGTCCCGGATCTTCTCGTAGTCCTCGCGGGCTTCCGAACTGCGCCAGTCGTAGTCGGCGAGTTCCTGCACGGCCTGCGCGGTGGACGACGACAGTTCCTCGAGACGCATCTCCGAGAAGCGGGCGTCGTCGTCGAGCGCGCGGGCCAGCGTCTTGCGTTCCTCGAGCACCGCGCGGTCGAGGAGTTCCCGGACCTCCTCGAGTGTGCCGTTCAGGTTGTTCCGCTTCAGCAGCTCACGGCGACGCCGATTGGCCTCGGCCGCAAGCTCGTCCAGGCCGCGCATGTCCCGGTTGCCGCGCCGGAGCATCTCGCGCAGCGCCTGCCGCGGCGACGTTCCCGCGAACACGTCGTCGCCGATCGCGGCCAGGGCCTCGCGCAGGTCCACCGGCGGCGCCAGCGGATCACCGCCCTCGTACGGCCCGTACCGCGCGTTGTGCGGTCCGCGCTCCGCCTTGCGGGACATTACGAATACACCGTCTGCCCGTTGATGTCCGGGTTCTTCGAGATCCGCCGCGCCAGGTACAGCCCTTCGAGGGCGAACTCGGCGGCTGCGGCCCGCTCGCCGTCGGACTCCGCGCCCAGACGCTCGGCCAGCTCGTCGAGGACCTCGAGTTCGGGCAGCTCGTTCAGCAGCGCCTTCGCCGTGATCCGCTCACCGGTCACCACCGGGTCGCCCTGCTCGACAGCGTCCACGAGTTCCGCCAGGTCGATGCCGCCCAGCCGGGTGCGGACCGTGTCGGCCGTCGCCCGCCGGAGCAGGTGCTCCAGGACCTCGATCTCGCGCCCCTCCTCACCGGATTCGAATTCCACCTTGCCCCGCAGTACGTCGACGACGGTTTCGAGGTCGACCGGCCGCGCGACCGGGTCGGCTTCACCGAGCACGGCGCCGCGATGCACCGCGGCGGCACTGACGGTTTCGGCGCCTGCCACCGCGAAGCGGGCGGACACACCCGACCGCTGATCGACCGACGTCGACTCGCGGAGCAGACGGGTGAACCGGGCCAGGATCTCGAGGAGGTACTCGGGTACCTCCGCGGTGAGATGCGCTTCCTGCAGGATGACCGCGACCTCGTCGTCGAGCCGGGTCGGGTAGTGCGTGCGGATCTCGGCACCGAACCGGTCCTTCAGCGGGGTGATGATGCGACCGCGGTTCGTGTAGTCCTCCGGGTTCGCGCTGGCCACCATCAGGACGTCCAGCGGCAGCCGGAGGGTGTATCCGCGGACCTGGATGTCGCGTTCCTCCATGACGTTGAGCAGCGACACCTGGATGCGTTCGGCGAGGTCGGGCAGTTCGTTGATAGCGACGATGCCCCGGTGCGCGCGGGGAACCAGCCCGAAGTGAATGGTTTCCGGGTCGCCGAGACTCCGGCCCTCCGCCACCTTGACCGGATCCACGTCGCCGACAAGGTCCGCCACCGACGTGTCGGGGGTCGCGAGTTTCTCCGAATACCGCTCGCTGCGGTGCCGCCATGCGACGGGGAGGCTGTCGCCCAGTTCCTGCGCCCGGCGGATCGACGCCGGGGTGATGGGCTCATAGGGATGCTCCCCGAGTTCGGAACCGGCGATCACCGGGGTCCATTCGTCGAGGAGCAGATTGAGGGTGCGGAGGAGGCGGGTCTTGCCCTGACCACGTTCGCCGAGCAATACCACGTCATGACCGGCGATGAGAGCCCGTTCGAGCTGTGGTTCCACCGTCTCCTCGAAACCGACGATGCCGGGCCACGGATCACGACCGTCGCGTAGGGCCGCGAGCAGATTCTCGCGGATCTCTTCCTTGACGGTGCGTTGAATGTGGCCCGACTCGCGGAGCTCGCCGACGGTGGAAGGTCTGTGTTCCGATGACGTCACCACTCCACGCTACGAGGGTTCGAGCGAATCGGCACGCGGTTAACGCGCGCCGACCCGCCCGGGTCAGTCCTCGCGGCGCAGCGGGAGCAGTTCGCGGACCTTGCGATCGCGCAGGTACAGACCCGCCCAGACCGCGATTCCGACGTACACCGCGAACAGCACCGTGCTGAACAACGGCTTCTCGACGCGCCAGTTGGTGAGCACCGCCCCACCGAGGTAGCCGGTCAGCAGCACCGCACCCAGCGGGGCGGTCCGCGGCACCAGATAGAGCACCGTGCAGAGGAGCAGCACCACTCCGATCGGCACGATGATGTGCATCGGCAGTCCCAGTTCGGCGGCCGAGTCCTCCACCGGTCCGATCTTCAGGAGCTTGCCGACCGCGTCGAACAGGAGGAAGGCGCCGACGAGCCCGCTGAGGACCCAGCCCACCGTGCGTGCGGATCCCGACTCCGCCGTCACGGGTGTGGTCGCGGTGCTCACGACTCCTGCCCCTGCGCCGCATCGACATCCATCCACACGGCCTCCCAGAGGTGACCGTCCGGGTCCTGGAAGCTGCGGCCGTACATGAATCCCTCGTCCATCGGATCGTTGGAGAAGGATCCGCCCGACGCGAGCGCCTTGTCGGCCAGCGCGTCGACGGCCTCCCGGCTGTCCGCGGAGATGCAGATGATGGATTCGGTGGTCGTGGTGGCGTCCGCGACGGCCTTCTTGGTGAAGGTGGAGAAGAACTTTTCCGTCAGCAGCATGACGTGGATCTGCTCGCTGACGACGATCGACGACGCGTTCTCGTCCGAGAACTGGGGGTTCTTCCGGTAGCCGAGCGCCTCGTAGAAGGCCGTCGACTTGCCGAGGTCCTTCACGGGGAGGTTCACGAAGATCGTGGTCGACATCGAATTCTCTTTCCGTCGGTGGAGCCGAGTGTTTTCGGGTGACGAGCCGTGCGACCTTGTGGAGCAGATCACGTACCAATGTTGCAAAAAGAAACCTAATGATGTCAATAGGCAACTTCGGTCTATAGTTGAAACCATGGCACGTCAGGCTTATGGGCAGTACTGCGGACTCGCGCATGCCCTGGACATCGTGGGACAACGCTGGGCACTGCTCATCGTCCGAGATCTCCTGGTCGGACCCAGGCGATATACGGATCTCAAGCAGGGTTTGCCGGGCATCCCGTCCAACATCCTGTCGGCGCGCCTGAAAGAACTCGAAGACGCCGACGTGATCGCTCGCCGCGCGCTGCCCCGGCCGTCGAACGCGGTGGTCTACGAACTGACCGACTACGGCAACGCCCTGGAGGACGCCGTGAAGTCGCTGGGCCGGTGGGGCGCCCGCACTCTCGGCGAACCCGACCCGGACGATGCCGTGACCGTCGACTCGATGGTGATGGCGCTGCGATCGACGTTCCACCCCGACGCCGCACGGGACGTCACCCTCACCTACGAATTGCGGCTCGGGCCGATCGTGCTGTCCGCCCGCATCGACCGCGGCGCACTCGAGGTCGTGGAGGGCGCAGCCGAGCGGCCCGACCTCGTGATCGAGACCGGGCCGGCGGTGAAGGCACTAATGGCGCGCGAGATCACCCCGGAGGACGCCATCGCTCTCGGCAGCGTGTCCGTCACCGGCGACCCGGCGCTGCTCGCCACGTTCGCCGACGTCTTCAGCATCCCCTGAGGGTCCGCCTACGCGGCGGCACCGTACGCGGACGCGGCGTCCAACTCGTACCAGGCGCAGCGGTAGCACTCGAGTGTCACCGGATCGGCCTCCGCCAGAAGGGAATCGAGCAGGACTCGCGGATCCTCGCGCCAGGCCCGGACCACGTCCGCGACCGCGCGGTTCGAGAACAGACCCGACCCGGTGAGCGCGGACACCCACTCGTCGATCGCTCCCCGGTGAATCCGCTCGACGGCCTCCCGTCGGAATCCGCCGTCGACGAAGTCGAGGGAGAACATGGCGGCGACGACATCACCGGTGGTCAGCTGTACGACGTTCATGGTGCGGCACCTTCCTGGAGTCGGGGGCTGTCCTCGGACGTAATCCGTTGGAACAACTGGTGATGCAGACGCTAATCGCCGATTGTGTGAGTTCTGTGATGCTTCTCTGAGATCTCGGCCGCGATGCCCGCCTGCCGTGATCGCCGAGCTTCTACACTCCGTGCATGGAGACCTGGGTTCTGCCCGGACTGCTCGGCCTCGGCCTCGCCGCCGCGTCGGGACTGCGCACGTTCCTGCCGTTGCTGATGCTCAGCGCCGCGGTGCACTTCGAGGTGCTCGGGATCACCCTGAACGAGTCGATGCGGTGGCTCGGTTCGACCGGGGCGCTGGTCGCGCTGTCGATCGCGACAGTGGTGGAACTGACCGCCGATCTGATCCCGTTCGTCGACAACGTGCTGTCCGTGATCGGCAACGTCACCGGTCCCGTGGCGGGTGTCATCGCGACCTGGGCAGCCTTCGCGGACGTGGACCCGTCGACCGCCGCGATCGCCGGAATCGTCATCGGCGCGCCCACCGCTCTGGCGTTCAGCACCGCGCAGACCGGGACCCGTGCCGTGAGCACGGCCTCCACCGGCGGACTGGCCAATCCCGTGGTGTCGGTGATCGAAGACGTGGTCTCGTTCGTCACATCCCTGATCGCCCTGCTGCTTCCGCTGCTCGTCATCCCGCTACTCGCGTTCCTGCTGTGGTTCGCGTGGCGAGGGGTGCAGCGGGTGCGGCGACTGCGCACGACGTGAACTGGTAGACAGTCCCCATGCCTGACACCGAGATCRCGTTCGACAGCGGTGCCGTCACGTACTACGGCAGCCTGCGCACCCCCGACCACGCGAACGGGTCGGCGCCCGCCGCGCTGCTGCTCGCCGGCAGCGGCCCCACCGACCGCAACGGCGACAGCGCCCTGCTCCCCGGTGACATCGGAACGCTCCGCCACCTCGCCGATGTGCTCGAACAGCACGGCATCCCCAGCCTGCGCTACGACAAGATCGGCAGCGGCGAGACCGCCCTCGGCCCCTACGAGGTGGAAGAAGTCGGGGGTCTCGGATTCACCACCTTCGTCGACGCCGCGTCCGCGGGCCTCGACTTCCTGGCCGCCCAACCCGGGGTCGACCCGTCGAAGCTGATCGTCATCGGTCACAGCGACGGCGGACTCGTCGCCCTCGCGCTCGCGACCGCGGAAGACGAGTCGCGGGTGCGCGCCGTCGGACTGCTCGAACCGCTGAGCGTCCGGCTCCTCGACCTGCTCACCACGCAGATCCACGGCCAGCTCGACGCCGTCGTCGGCACCGGCCAGCTGCCGGTGGAACTGGCCGACGAACTCCGGCTCGCGCTCGCGGACACCGTCGAATCCCTGCGCACGTCGGGCACGATCCCCGACGACCTTCCGGAACCGTTGCAGAACGCCGGGCTGGTCCATGCCAACGCGAAGGCCCTCGCGGAGGAGGACGCTCTCGACCCGCGCGCACTGGCCGGCCGGCTGCCCGCCGGGTTCCCCGTCCTCACCAGTTGCTCCGCCAAGGACATCCAGGTACAGCTCGCGGACGTCGACGGCCTGAACGACGCCCTCGCGCACACCGCGCTGACACCGGTGCGGATGACGAACGCCAATCACGTCCTCAAGGACGTCGGCGACCGTCCGTCCACCGGACCGGATTACGTGGAACCGCTCCCCTACTCGGCGGAGTTCACCGAACCGTTCAGCAGGTGGATCGCCGCTCTGTGATCAGTTCCCGCCGGCTCCGGTGATCACGGCCATCAGTGTGCTCGCCAGATCGGACACGAGCCCCAGGTTCTTGTCGTTGACGAGATCCTCGAGCCCGTCGAGGCCCTCGACCTCGAGCAGCGGCGCCAGCATCTCCATCAACTCGGAGAACTGCGCCGAATCGGGTGCCGTCGACTTCGGTGCCGCCTTCGGGGTGGTCGCCTTCGGGGTCGTGGTGGTGGTCGACGACGCGCTGTCCTCGCTCGCCTCGGGCGTCGTCGTGGTGGCCGCCGGCGCTGCTGCCAGCTCCTCGGCCGGCGCCGCCTCCGACCCCGTCAGCAGGTAGGTGACGACGCCCGTCGTGATGGTGATCGCGTGCTTCAACTGGCCGTCGGTGCTCTCCAGCTGGGCGGAGTCTTCCTTGTTGGAACCGTTGCCCATCTCGACGAACACCAGCGGAACCTGAGTCAGCGCGGGCCCGGCCACATCGGCGCGGGTCTGAAGGCCGTCGTTCACGCCGGCGTAGTTGGCGGGAACGAATCCGTCGGATTTGTAGGCGTCGCGCATCATCGTCGACGCCTCGAGCCCGCCGCCGGACTGCGCCGCGTCCGCCTTCTCGTCGGGGATGGGCAGCGACGGGATGATCATGTGGAACCCGTGCTTGCTCGCGTCCTCGCCCTGCGCCGTCGAGTCCGCGTGAATGCTCACCGCGAGATCGGCATTCGATTCGCTTGCCGCACGCGCTCTTTCGTCGACGCATCCGCCCCAGCCGGTGTCGTCCTGGCGACTCAGGACGACCTTCGCGCCGAGACTCTCGAGGCTGCTCTTCACCAGCTGGGAGACGTTCCAGTTGATGGTGTGCTCGGGCACCCCGCCGAGCGACGTCATGCCGCTCGTCTGGCAGTCCTTGGTGTTGCCCCGGCCGTCGTTCACCTGCTGCGCGAGGTCGTGGCCCTCGCTGGAACCCTGATGTCCCGGGTCGAGGAACACCGTCATCCCGGACAGTTCGGTGCCGGTCGCCGTCGCCGCGGGTTCCGCCGAAACCTGGGCAGGGATGAGCACGGACGCACCCAGGACGCAGGCGCCGAGGCCGGCCTTGATCGCAAATCGGTTCATAACGGGGATGGGCGCACCGTCGCAGTCCGGGCGCCACTCTCCTTCCACAGGTGCCACTCGAGTCACATCAGCCCCGAGTGAATCAGCTGCACCGTGCGTGCGGGCAGCTCGAGGCCGTATCGAAAGCAACCTGTGACCAAAGTGTGGGGCCGAATGCGCAGTTCCGCAGCCAAACGCCGAGAGGAGGCCTGCGGTTCTGCGCACTCACACCGGAGCACCCGCCTGCCGCAATCGGTCCCGCACTCGCGCGACGATCACCTGCGGCCGCCGACGCAACTGCTCCGCGTTCACCCGCACCACCACCCACCCGAGCTCGGCGAGCCGTTCCATCCGCTCGATGTCCCACGTGCGCTGACGTTCGTCCGACCAGTGATGTTCGCCGTCGTACTCGACGAGCACCTTCCACCTCCTCCAGCCCAGGTCCGCACGGGCGAAGACGCGGCCGCGGCGATCCTCGTCCGGTATCTGTGTCTCCGGTGCGGGCAGCCCTCCACGGATCAGGACGAGGCGAGTGCGTGTCTCCGGTGGGGATTCGGCACCGGGAACCACCAACGACACGACGTCACGCAGCGACGCGAGTCCACGTTCGCCCCGATGGCGTCCAGCCACCGAGGAAATCTCCGCCGGGCGCAGTCCGGTGTCGTGGCAGAGGGAGTCGAGGACCTCGACGGCGCGATCAACGGGCAGCCATCGGCCCAGGTCGAAGGCTGTCGCGCCGGAGTGGTGACGAGCATCTCGCCCACGCGACACACTTCGTCCGGCAGGAGGGCATCCGCGCGCACCTCGATGCCGTCGACCGATCGGCGGCTGCCTCGCCGGATGAGCGTCGCCGACTCGCCTACGCCGATCCACCGGGTTCCGTGTACGGCGGCCGCGGAGAAGCCCGCGAGTACCGCTTCGCCGTCCCCCCCCAGGCGGCACGTGCACGTGAGAGCGCTGTCAGTTCGGCACTTCTGTGCACATACACGTCCCGGTGCCAGGCGCCGGTAGGTGCGTAAACCGTGCCGCGTGAGCTGCCCGTCCCGCAGCGCTTCGGATCCCCGGAACGGTTGCTGGAATTCCCCCATCGTCGAACCCTGACAGTCCGGCACTCGACAAACGTCGCGAATTCCGGGTCTGTGGATAACGCACGTCGCCATCCACAGAAGCGTCACTGCGCAGAACTGTGGGTAAACATCGAGTACAACCCTGCATTTCTGCGCAGCGGCTGGATAATGGAAGTGCAAACCCTCAACCGGTGATGTACGGTCATCTACCAACCAGCAACGACACGCAGAAAGGTACGGCCATGATGCAGCTTCACGCGCTCTTCGCGTCCGTACCCGCATGGCGTCGCTGCTTCGCCGACAAGCACATCACCAAGTTCGGCGCACCCCGAGAATGTTGAGACTCAACCAAGTCATTCTCGGGCACCCAGGGCGAACCCCTCGGGTGCCTTTTCTTTTACCTTTCACTTTCAGGAGCACCTCATGAAACTTCGTATCAACCAACTGTCCACTTCTCCCCCGTATCTCGATCTGCCGGACGACCTCACCGGTTACGCCGTCACCCTCGACCTGTCGCACTGCGATGCCGCCCACGAGGCCGGCCTGGGTGAGCTGATCAGCGAGGTCCGCAGCCGCGGCGCCGCCCGCGTGGTCATCACCGGTTCGCCTCGCGAACTCCAGGGCACGGGCCGAGCACACGGGGCCGCAGCCGCCTGACGACGCAGAACGGGCCCCGGCATGATGCCGAGACCCGTTCGAGAGTTGCCGACCGCTAGTGCGCGAAGTGCCGTGCACCCGTCAGGTACATGGTGATGCCGGCCTCCTTGGCCGCATCGATCACCTCGTTGTCGCGGACGGAACCACCCGGCTGCACGACTGCCTTGACGCCGGCGTTCGCGAGCACCTGCAGTCCGTCGGGGAACGGGAAGAACGCGTCCGACGCGCCCACCGACCCGACCACCCGGTCACCGGCCCGCTGCACCGCGAGGTGCGCGGAGTCGACGCGGTTGACCTGGCCCATGCCGACGCCGACCGACGCACCGTCGGAGGCGAGCAGGATCGCGTTGGATTTCACCGAACGGCACGCGCGCCATGCGAACTCGAGATCCTTCAGGGTCTGTTCGTCGGCGGCGTCGCCGACGGCCAGCGTCCAGTTGGCGGGGTCGTCCCCCTTGGCGTCGAGCACGTCGCGCTCCTGGAGGAGCGCTCCCCCGGACACGGGACGCAGTTCGATTCCCGTCGCAGTGGGTGCCTGGGCAAGGAGGACGCGAATGTTCTTCTTGCGCTGCAAGACTCCGAGCGCACCGTCCGCATAGGAGGGGGCGATGATCACCTCGGTGAAGATCTCGGCGACCTGCTCGGCCATCTCGACGGTGATCTCGCGGTTCGCGGCGATGACTCCGCCGTACGCGCTGACCGGGTCGCAGGCGTGCGCCTTGCGGTGCGCCTCGGCGATGTCGGCTCCGACCGCGATGCCACACGGGTTCGCGTGCTTGATGATCGCGACAGCCGGTTCGCTGAAGTCGAACGCCGCACGCCAGGCGGCGTCACCGTCGGTGTAGTTGTTGTACGACATTTCCTTGCCGTGCAACTGCTCCGCCTGGGCCAGACCGGCCGGGGCGGCGGGGTTCACGTAGAGGGCGGCCGCCTGGTGCGGGTTCTCGCCGTACCGCAGGACCGCCGAGCGGTCCCAGGTGGCGCCTGCCCACTCGGGGAACTGCGAGTCACCCGGTTCAACCAGTGTGGACGTCATCCAGCTGGCGACCGCGACGTCGTACGACGCGGTGTGCTGGAACGCCTGCGCGGCGAGCGCGGTGCGCTCGGGCAGCGTGAAACCGCCGTCGGCGACCGCGGTGAGCACGTCGTCGTAGCGGGCGGGATCCACCACGACCGCGACGGACGGGTGGTTCTTCGCGGCGGCACGCACCATGGACGGCCCGCCGATGTCGATCTGCTCGACGCACTCGTCGGGGGTCGCCCCCGATGCGACGGTCTGCGTGAACGGATACAGGTTCACGACCACCAGCTGGAACGCCTCGATGCCGAGTTCCTCGAGCTGCGCGAGGTGCTCCGGCTTCCGGGTGTCGGCGAGGACGCCGGCGTGCACCCGCGGATGCAGCGTCTTGACCCGGCCCTCGAGGCATTCGGGGAAGCCCGTCAGCGCCTCGACGGGGGTGACCGGGATGCCGGCGTCGGCGATCTTCGCTGCGGTCGACCCTGTCGACACCAGCTCGACGCCTGCCTTGTGCAGGCCCGTAGCCAGTTCGACCAGACCGGTCTTGTCGTAGACGCTGACGAGCGCTCGGCGTACTGCCTTGCGTTCACTCACTGGGGATCACGGCCTTTCGTCCATCGGAAACAACTCCACGGGTGGCGACAGCGGCGATGACGTCCGCCAACAACCGTCGCTCCACAGTCTTGATGCGCTCGTGCAGGGTCGACTCGTCGTCGCCGTCGAGCACCGGCACGGGTTCCTGCGCCAGGATCGGGCCGGTGTCGACACCCGCGTCCACGAGGTGGACGGTCGATCCCGACACCTTCACGCCGTAGGCCAGCGCATCGGGGACCGCGTGCGCGCCGGGGAATGCGGGCAGCAACGCGGGATGCGTGTTGATGATGCGACCGCCGAAACGGTCCAGGAAGGCGGGGCCGAGGATCTTCATGAACCCCGCCGACACGACGAGCGACGGCTGGTGCGACGCGACGGCCTCGGTCAGCGCGAGGTCCCAGGCGGCACGGTCTGCGTGGTCGCGCAGGCTCACCCGGAAGTGGGGAATGTCCGCCGCGTTCGCGTGGGTGGTCGCGTCACAGTCGCGGTCGACGCCGACGGCGACGATCTCGGCGGGATACCCGTCCGTGTGTGTTGCGTCGATCAGCGACCTCAGGAGGGTTCCCGCACCGGAGGCGAGTACGACGATCCGCGCCGGCGAACCGGTCGTGGGCCTCAGGTGGTCACGCGAGGAAGTCAGCGCTCTACTCCTGAACAATCGAAAGGCCGGGTGAATCGAACGACGGGCAAAAATGGGGGCGGTCGCATCGTCGACCGACCAAGAGCCTAGTCGCTGGGGGTTGCGTGCCCTCGGGGCAGGTCGGCTTCCGGGCTCTCGCCGGCGTCTCCCGTCCCCTCGGGTTCCTCCGTCGCCGGGTCTTCCTCGACCTCGACATCCACCACGACCTCGGCGTCGGAGTCGGTATCTTGCGGTGCAACCGGCGCTGCCGGCGCTTCGGTGTCGTCGACGAGTTCGGCTTCGATCACCCGACTCGGCGCGACGTCTTCGGCGACCACCGGCTCCTCGGTGATCGGGGCGGCTATCGCCGGAACCTCCTCCGCGCCTGGAAGGTGCGGCTCTTCGTCCTCGGTGTCGGCGGCGTCCTCGTCCACGGCGCCCCGGCTCCGATGCCAGGCCACGACCACCGCCGTCACCGCGCCCGCGAGCCCGAGCCACGCGAACGTGAGCAGCCCGAACGCCCACCAGTTCAGCTCGACCGTTCCGAATGCGCCGAGCCTGCCGCCGGACACGAGGCCGAGTACCGCCGTCACCGCGCCCACCCCCGCGGCGGCGGTCAGCACGGTGAACAGCGCTTCCTGCCCGGCGACGCGGCGTCCGCAATCGCGTCCGAGCATCACACCGATCAGCAGGGGAATCACCAGCAACGCAGGCCACGCACCGCCCGACACCCCGTCTGGGACGGCGCCGAGCAGCGGCAACGGCGGCAGTGAACCACCGACGTTCCCGAACACGCTGACCGAGACGTCCCCGATCTGCGCGGTCCCTCCCATCACCGCGGCCGCGGCACCCACCACGACGTTCGGCAGGTACAGCACCGACAGGATCGTCAGTCCGAGCATTCCGACGACGCCGTCGCCGCGTTCGAGCAGCGAGCCGACCGTCGACCACTCCATCAGCAGCGAGATCGTGACCATGACCGCGCCGGCACCGAGAATCGCCGCCAACGCACGCAGTCCCGGCCGTACCGCGTCCCGGACCCACGACGGAACCTGCGCCCCCAGCGTCGGCCACATCGCGACCGTCACACCGATCGCCGACGCGAGCAGGTGCACGAACAGCACCCATCCGAACGCGGCGAGCGCGTTCGGCGACGACAACGGGATGACCGCCGACGCGTCCGCGATGACAGCGAGGCTGATGGCCGTCACGACCAGCGGTCCGGCCACCGCAGCGCCGATCACCTGCAGAGCATGCCGCCGCGAGGACGCCGGGTGCACCACGCCGGCGCATCCACGGGCGACCACCCACACCATCCCCGCAGTCGGGATCAACGGGAGGACTCCGAGTGACGTGCCGTCGATCGTCAACGGCACCTGGTGGATCGCCAGCCACGACGCCGCGATGGCACCGAACGTTCCCGTGAGATCGCTGTTCGCCGCCACCAGCGTGACGACGATGAGTGCGGACAGCAGGACGACGGTGACACCCGCCGGCCGGAACGCGACCGCGAGCAGCGCCCGCATCTCGTCTGCGTCGGGCACGGGTCGCTGTCGCGGAACTTGCCGCTCCTCGTCACCGACGGCTCGCCGTCGCGCACCCTGTGCGACGCGCTGCGCACGATCAACCAAAGAACTCATCCCCTCGAGAGTGGCACTCCGACGCCGCGACAGCGGTCAGGCGCGCCGCACAGAAGTGGCCTCCGACCACGTTCGGTCAGAGGCCACCTTGCTGGTTGGGCCGCTACTTGTCGTCCCTGTCGGCACGCGTGTCGAACGCCTGGGTCGGCGCGCTGTAGCCCTCCGATTCGGGCTTGTCCGCCGATTCGGCCGGCTTCGCCTCGGTGGGCGGCTGCTCGCCGTACTCCAGCGTGCGCTCGACGGGGGACGACTCCGACTGCGAGCCGTACGCAGGCGCCGCGTGCTGCGCGGAACCGTAGCTGGTCCCGGCCGGGTACTGCGAGCTGGGCGTTCCGGTGGATTGCGACGGGCTCGACGGCTGCGAGTACCCCTGGTACTGCGGCTGCTGGTAGGCGGTGGTCGGGGCGTCGTACGACGCAGACCCGGCACCCGCACCGGCGCCGTAACCGGGCTGCTGGGGCTGCCCGTAGCCCTGGCCGTAGCCGGGCTGGCCCTGCGAGGGCTGACCCTGCTGGCCGTAGCCCTGCTGGCCGTAACCGGGTTGGTTCTGCTGCCCGTAGCCGGGCTGCGACTGGCTCTGCTGCCCGTAACCCTGCGGCGCGCTCTGGCCGTAGCCCTGCGGCGGCTGTCCGTACGACTGCTGCGGGCTGCCCTGCCCGTAGCCCTGCGGGGCGCCCTGGCCGTAACCCTGCGGCGCCTGACCGGGCTGACCGAAGCCCGCGGCTGCGGACGGCTTGGGTGCCGGCTGCTTGAGGAGTCCGATGTCGAACAGGGTGGCCGCGACGGCCACGGCCGACTGGATGAAGCCGAGAACGAGTATCAGGATTGCGCCCCAACCGGAATCCGCGTCGACGTTGAGGTACACGAACAACGCGACTACCCAGCCGGCGACGGAGGCCGCCGCTGCCGCGCCCGCATAGGACTGCTTCGGAAGGAGCGAGACCGCCGCGAGAAGACCACCGAGGAACAGCAGGCCGAGCCCGTCCGTGTTCGCTTCGAACGAGTTCACGGACTCTCGCGCCAAGGTGGCGTACGGGGCGAACCCGAGCAGCAGGTTGAGGACACCGAGAACTGCGACACCGATCAGAAGGAAGAAGCCCAGGCCTTTCGGTTCTCCCCCTGCAGTCGGTTGCGCGGGCGGACCGTAACTCGGTCCTCCGGGCGTGAACGTCATGACTTCTCCTAGTCGACAAGTGGTCGTCTGCGTGCGCTCTTCCGACGCTAGCCTACGTATACCCGTCGGTCACTGCCGTCACTCGCGGCACGCAGCGGCGGGAACAGCGCAGGAGACAATGGTCCGGTGCCGTACACCCTCGCCCCTCGCACCGCCGATCTCACCCTCGAGACGGAGGTGAAGCACTCACGTTTCATCGCCGCCCTGCGGCGCGTCGAGGACGCAGAGGCGGCGCAGGCTTTCGTCCAGGATCAGCGGCGCGCGTATCCCGATGCGCGACATCACTGTTCGGCGTACATCATCGGAAACGGGCCCAGCGACCGGGTCGAGCGTGCGAGCGACGACGGCGAACCCGGTGGCACCGCGGGCATACCGATGCTGCAGGTACTCAAGGCCCGTGATCTCGTCGACGTCACGGTGGTCGTGACACGGTATTTCGGGGGAATCAAGCTGGGGGCGGGCGGACTGGTGCGCGCCTACTCGGGCGCGGTGGCCACGGCGGTCGATGCCGCACCGCTCGTGCGAAGGGAACTGCGCCACCTGCACACCCTCGCCGTCGGCCACGCCGAGGCGGGACGCGTCGAGTCGGAGTTGCGTGGGCGGGGCGTCGTCGTGGTGGACACGACTTACGGGGAATCCGCGGTCCTCACCCTCGCGGCGAGGGACTCGGCGGAACTGGCCGATCTGGTCGCTGCCGTCACGTCGGGGACGGGGACACTCGATCCGGCCGGGGAGATGTGGGTCGATGCCTGAACGACCCGTGCGCCTTTTTGGTAGCGGGAGCTAGGCGGGTTCAACCGGTCGTTGCAACGTCCCTGATGATGAGGGGTGTCGCAGATGGTGATGATCGGTCGACCGCCGGCTTCGGAGCGGGCGCGGTTGTTGTTCTGGCAGTGTCGCACGCAAGGCGCGACCGTGGTGGAGGCGGCGTGCGCCGCCGAGGTGACCGCGTCCACCGCGCGCCGGTGGATCATCGACTCCGGTGGGGTTCGTCCCCGCCGGAGTCGACCACCGTCCGCCCGGTTCCTGTCCCTCGAGGACCGCGAGCAGATCGACGTGATGCTGCGGGACCGCACGAGTGTCGCCCGGATCGCGGCGGTGCTGGGTCGGCACCGCACCACGATCAGCCGGGAGATCGAGCGGGGCACCAACCGGCGCGGCTACTACGTCGCCTCCACCGCACACCGGGCCGCGCAGGCGAGGGGACGCCGACCGAAACCGGCGAAGCTCGCCGTCCACGACCGGTTGCGGGCGTTCGTGGAGAAACAACTGAGGAAGAAGTTGTCGCCGGAGCAGATCTCCCGGACCCTGGTGCGCAGATTCCCGAACGACCCGGAGATGCGCGTGTCCCACGAGACGATCTATCTCTCGCTCTACATCCAGGCCCGCGGCGGCCTCAAACGCGAGCTGACCACCGCGTTACGGACCGGGCGGGCGTTGCGCAAGGGCCACCGCAAACCGGACGAGCGGCGCGGCCGGATCCCGAACATGCTCAATGTTTCCCAGCGTCCCGCCGAGGCCGAGGACCGGGCGGTCCCCGGGCACTGGGAGGGCGATCTGATCATGGGCGAAGCCAACCGGTCGGCGATCGGCACCCTCGTCGAACGCAGCACCCGGTTCGTGATGCTGCTGCACCTGCCCGACGGGCACTCCGCCCAGAACGTGCGCGAGGCGATGGCGGCGAAGATCGGCGAGCTCCCGTCGGCGTTGGCGCGGTCGATTACCTGGGATCAGGGCACCGAGATGCATCAACACGCCCGGTTCACCGTCGACACGGGGGTGCAGATCTACTTCTGCGATCCGCACTCCCCGTGGCAACGAGGCTCGAACGAGAACACCAACGGGCTGCTGCGCCAGTACTTCCCCAAGGGCACCGATCTGTCCGTGCACTCCGAGGAGCACCTGCGGTTCGTCGCTGATGAACTCAACGACCGACCCCGCAAAACCCACGACTGGCATACTCCAGCCGAAAAGCTCAACGAACTACTCGATGGTGCAACGACCGCATGAATCCGCCCTACCAAAAAGGCGCACGGGTGCGGAGCGCAATTGGCCTCACGCTGAACCGAATCCGTGACTCCCGACCGCCGCGGTCCTACCCTCGAACCGAGGGGTGGACAGTGGAGATGAGGAGAACGACATGGATCTCGGTCTGGGCGGCAAGCGGGCCGTCGTCACCGGCGGCAGCCGCGGAATCGGTTTCGCGATCGCGCGCAGCCTCGCGTCGGAGGGGGTCGACGWGGTGCTCGCGGCCAGGGGCGTCGAGGCGCTGGAATTGGCGGCGAAGACGCTGTCGCAGGAGACCGGGCGCCGGGTGATCGGCGTCCCCACCGACACCGGCGACGACGGTTCGGTGCGCGCCCTCGTGCAGCGGACGGTGGACGAACTCGGTGGCGTCGACCTTCTCGTGAACGCCGCGGCCACACCGTGGAGTGCGGGCAAGCCGAGCGACTTCGCGTCCACCACCGACGACGTGGTGCGCGCTGAACTCGAGATCAAGGTGCTCGGCTATCTGCGGACCGCCCGCGCGGTGGCACCGCACCTCGTGGAGCAGGGGTGGGGACGGATCATCAATATCAGCGGGCTCGGTGCACGCCAGGCCAATTCCATCGCGCAGACCGTGCGGAACGTCGGTGTGTCGGCGCTGACGAAGAACCTCGCCGACGAACTCGGGCCGCACGGAATCAACGTGACGGTGGTGCATCCGGGACTGACGCGGACGGAGCGACTCGTCGACCGGTTGGCCAAGCAGTCCGAGGACGAAGGTGTTCCGGTCGCCGAGTTGGAGTCGCGGCTGGCCACCAACTCGATCCACCGGCTGATCGACGCGAGCGAGGTCGCGGACGTCGTCACGTTCCTGGCGTCACCGCGCAGTGTCGGGATCACCGGCGACGCGGTGGCCGTCGGCGGTGGTGCTCCGGGCGCCGTCTACTACTGAGCGCGGGCGGGTGACAGCACGCCGTCGTGTTCGGTGACTTCGCGGGCGGCGCGCTCCCCGGACCGGATGGCCCCGTCGACCCAGCCGCACATCACGGACGAACTCTCCGTGCCTGCCCAGTGAATGCGACCGCAGGGCTTGCGGAGGGCGCGGCCGAACTGGGTGAGCACTCCCGTCGGCGCATGACTGAGCATGCCGCCGCCGGAGTACCGCTCGACGCTCCAGTTCTGCTCGATGTAGTCGACGGGGGACTTCGCTTCGGCGCCGAACCTCGCGGTCAACTCCCCGAGCACCGCCTTCCTCCGTTCCGCTTCCGGCAGCGTCCCCAGCCTGCGGGCGATCGGTCCCTCGACGATCACGCACAGAACACCGGGACGTCCCGTGTCGGTACTGGCGTCGATGGTGACCGTTGCGGGGGAGTCGGGTGCCGCCGACTGCCCCGACAGTCCGGCGGCGCGCCAGAAGGGTTCGTCGTAGAGGACGGCGATCTTCATGACCGCACCGCTCGGCATTCGCTGGTGCAGGAAGGACCGATCCATCGGCAGCAGCGGTTCGTAGACGATCTGGCTCGCGATCGCGAGGGGTACCGCGACGATCGCCCTCCGGGCACGCACGGCCAGATCCGCGGAGCGGACGGTCACGCCGTCGCCGTCCTGCGCGATGTCCCGGACGGGTTGTGACAGGTGGAGCGCGTCGCCGATCTCGGCTGCCATCGGACGATAGACGGCACCCATTCCGCCGACCGGCCGCGCGTCCTCGGCGGCGTCCTTCACACCGAGGACGAAACTCGGACCGCCGCCGGATGCCATCTGGTACAGGACGAACAGCATCGACACCTCGGACGCCGCGGACGTGTAGCAGCCGGCGATGGCGGTCTCGAGAAGGTCGTGGGCGGGTGTGGACAGCGTGTTGTCGCCGAGCCATTTGGCGAGGCTGATCGAGTCCCACTTCGCTGCCTTCTTCGCCTCCCACGGCGCGTCGAGCGGGATCGTCTTGCACATCTCGCCGAGTTCGACGAACACGGCCCCGAGATTCGCGGTCGCCCAGGGACTCATCGTCAGGGGAATCGTGCCCTTGTACCGGTACTGCTTGCCGTCGACGACCATCATCGCCTCGCCGTCGGTGTACTGCTTGTAACTCTTGACGCCGAATTCGTCCATCAGGGCGTAGATCCGGTCCTGTCCCGGCCCGATCCACGCACCGCCCCGATCGATCCACGAACCGTCTTCGCGGACCTCGGTGAACGTTCGGCCGCCGATCCGGTCACGCGCCTCCACGAGCGCGACCGATTGTCCGGCCTGCTTCAGGCGCAGTGCCGCCGTCAGTCCGGCGAATCCGGCGCCTACGACGCAATAGTCGACCTCGATGTCTGCCATGACACATCCCCTCGCGCTGCGCGCGCGGCCCTCGTGTGGCCGTATGTAACGGGTGCGCCGCCATTGGTCCTGGGGGTGTGAATTCCTCTCTCCGGGAATGAAATCGCCGCGCACAGAACATATTCATCCTTACTCGCGGCGAGTGGTCCGGTCAAGGCCCGACCCGTGAGTACTTGTTAACCGCCCGCGGTTAACAAGTACTCACGGGTGGGGACGAGCGGGAAGACCTGCTCGGCGATGCGCTCGAGTTCCTCGTGCGCGGGGGAGCACTGGATGAGCAGCAGGGTGAGACCGGCGTCCTGGTAGGCGCGGATCTTCTCGGCGACCTGTTCCGGTGTGCCGACGAGGTCGGGTCGCAGTCCGCGTGTGCCGACGGAGTACTCGCGCCTGGACAGCTCGACGTCGAGTTCGGAGTTCTTCACGAACTCCTCGAACGACGCATACCCGGGCGAGTGCGGATCGATGGTGGTGATGCGTTCGAGTTCGGCGCGGGCCTCGGCTTCGGTGTCGCGCACGATGATGTACGTGGACATGCCGAATTCAGCCATGTCCCGCTGGTGGATTCGCTGCGACCGTGCGTTCATGTCCGCGATCTTCGTGCGCACCTCCTCGACGGTGCCGCCGTGCAGCACGTACGAGTCGGCGAAGGTCGCGATCGATTCGCGGCCGCTCTCGCTCTCCCCGCCCGCGAAGACCGGGGGATGGATGCCCGGCTTCGGCGACAGGATCGAGTCGCGCACGCTGAAGTGCTCGCCCTGGTAGGTGAACGGGGTGTGCTCCCAGAGCCCACGGAGAACGTCGACGAATTCGGTGGCCTGCCGGTACCGGTCGTCGTGCCGGGTGAAGGCGCCGCCGTACTGCCGGGCCTCCTCCTCCCACCACGCGGCCACGACGTTGAGCGCGAACCGTGCCGCACCGGCCTCGGTTGTTCCGGCGATGTCGGTGATGGTCGCCGATTCCTTCGCGGTGACCGCCGGCAGGTGGAATCCGGGTCGCACCGCCGTCATCACCCGGAGCTGTTCGGTGACCGCGAGGATCGCCGACGACAGCGCCCACGCCTCGAGGCTGGGCGCGTCGACGCCCTTGCGGTCGTTGAGATAGAGCTCGGGCACGAGGGTGGTGTGGTATCCGAGACGATCGGCGAGCTGTGCGAGCTTCTTGACGTAGTCCCAGGTGGCGGGCATCCCTTCGTCGCCGAGGTTGCGCAGGAAGCCGCCGTAGATGGGCGTCCAGTAGCCGAAGTGCATGTCATTCCTCCGTGATGGCGTCGAGCGAAGCACGCAGATCGTCGACGAGGTCTTCCAGGTTTTCCAGTCCGATCGACAATCGGACGGTGCGGTAGCCGAATCCGGCGTCGCGGAGTTGTGTGTCGCCGAGATGGCTGTGCGTGGTGGTGGCGGGGTGTACTACCAGCGAACGGGCGTCGCCGATGTTGGCGACGATGGCGAACAATTGCAGCGAGTCGATGAACTTCGCCACCTTCGAGTCGTCGACGGCGAGATCGAACGAGAAG
>NZ_JBFUGT010000103.1:0-21068 GCF_056402775.1 Rhodococcus sp. P3_B8 | reverse complement strand
ATCCTGGCCTGTTCGATCACCCGCTCGACCACGTGCCGGGCGCCCTGATCTTCGAGGCCATGCGCCAGACCGCCCTCGTCGCCGCGCACGAATTGTTCGGCCTGTCCCCGCGAATGCTCGTCCTCGTGGGGTGTGAGGCCGTCTTCGAGAGCTTCGGTGAGCTGGAGTTGCCGACCGATTGCGCAGCCGTCGCCGAGGCGGAAATCTGCTCCCGCCAGGTCGTCCTGTCCGTCACTCTGGCGCAGGAGGGCCGGCAGATCGCCCACGGCCGGGTCACCCTGCAACGAGTGAGCGCCTCGACTGCCGCTCTCGACCGGATCGTCCGATGACGACACGGGACGACACCATGGTCTGGTTCGACTTCGGTGGCGTGCTCTCACCCCCGCTCGCCGAACTCTTCGCGGCGTACGAAACGAAGACGGGCATCGCACCCGCCGCCCTGCAGGCGGCGATGAGCGCCGTCGGCGACGACCTCGGAGCACATCCTCTCGCCCCGATCGAATTGGCCCAGATCACCGAGCGCGAGTGGGGTGCGAGACTGAGAGAGCACCTCGCCGCCGCCGACCCCGGCCTGGACCTCACCCGGGCGCGGCTGGAGACGTTCGGCGAGCAGTGGTTCGACGGGATCACGGTCAACACGGCGATGGCCGCGACGCTACGCGGCCTGAAGGCTCACGGCCTGCGCGTCGGCGTCCTGTCGAACAACGTGGTCGAATGGGAGCGATTCTGGAGACCGATCATCGAACCCGCCGGCCCGCTCGATGCTCTCGTCGACTCGTGCCTGGTCGGGGCGCGCAAGCCGGACCCCCAGATCTTCGCGATCGCGGAGAAGACGGCCGGCGTCGACGCCGGCCAGTGCATCCTGATCGACGACCTCGAGCAGAACGTGCGCGCGGCACGCGAGAGCGGTTGGCGTGCCGTCTATTTCCGCACCAATGCCCAGGCATCGAGTGAACTGTCCCGGCTGACCGGCGTCGCCGCCGTCCTGTGAATCCCACCAACAGAAGGAGTACGACGTGACGACCCAGATTTCGACACTCGCTCCACGTCGCCGCCGACACGATGTCGCGGTGTCCATCAACGACATTCCCTACCTCGACCCGCCGGTCGCGTACACCGCGGTGACCGCAGAAGGGCCCACCGGACTGCCGGAGATCACCCTGCCGAGCGGTCACACCGCCCTGCACGTCACACGGTACGACGACGTCCTGAAGGTACTCACGGATCCGTCCTTCGGCCGGAAGGAGACCAACGTCGAAGGCGGGCCGAGTTTTCAGCCCACCACGATGCCCCCGGACCTTCTGCTGAATCTGGACACCCCGGATCACGCGCGGATGAAGAGTTTCGTCAACGCCGACTACAGCCCCGCCGGCGTCGAGGAGCTGAAGGGGTCGGTCCGCCGCATCCTCGACCGGCGGATCGCGTTGCTGCGCAACGAGGAGAACCCCGACCTGTTCGCGACGGTGCTCGACCGCCTGCCCGTCGAGGTGAATGCCGGATTCCTCGGAATCCCGGAGTCGGACATCGATTACTTCCGCCCGTCGTCGCGGGTCGTGCAGTTGTCGCACGACACCGACATTCCCGGCCTGCTGGAGAACTTCTGGCTCGTCTACCACTACGTGACCGATCTCGTGCAGGGGACGCGGCCCGTCGAACCGGGCGGGTTGATCGACCGATTCCTCGCGGCGCGGGGCGAGGCGGAACCGCCGCTGAGCGACGACGAACTCGTCGCGATCCTGCTCGGCTCCGTCCTCGGAGCCGACCAGAACGTGCTGTCCGTGCTCGCGAAGGCCGTGTACGTCCTGTTGCAGGCGCCTTCGCTGTGGTCGCTGCTGGTGGAGGAACCGGCCGCTGCGCCACAGTTGGTCGAGGAGCTGTTGCGGGTGCTTCCGCTGGGAAACATTTCGACGTTTCCCCGGATCGCCACGCGCGAAGTTCGGCTGCGGGACTCCGTGATCCCCGTGGGTGCCCTCGTCTACGCCGACGCCTTCGCCGCGAACCGGGACCCCGACACGTTCCCGCACCCGGAACTCATCGACCCGTTCCGAGACGGGAAACGCCATCTGCAGTTCGGGTACGGCATGCATCACTGCATGGGCGCGTCGCTGGCCCGGATGGAGATCACCACGACACTGGTCCGGCTGGCGGAAGAGTTCCCGACTCTCGGTCTCGCCACCGAACCGGCCGCGGTGCCGTGGGATTCGGGAGTGCTTCTCCGGCGTCCGACGTCGCTTCCCGTCCGCTGGTAGGCGCTTCGCGCCCGTGCGCGGTTAACGAGTCCCTGCACTCGTCAACCGCGCACGGGCGGCGGAGCCGCCGAACGTCTCCGCGAGCCGGGCGACGAGTTCGCCACCGTCGCCCAACTCCCCCGACCAGGCCACTTCACCGTCCGGGCGCACGAGCACGGTGGTGGCCCCGAGGTTCCGCACCCGAATCAGCCGCACCCGTTCGCCCCAGAGGGGTTCGACGACTGCGCGGACGAATTCGGATGCGTCCCCGCACAGCAGGAGCCCCCGGTTTCCTGCCGCGACGTGCAACCGGATCAGGTCGGTGACTCCGGTGTCCGTCTCGATCACGGTGTTCGCGGCGAAGTCGCCGCGCGCCGCGTCCTGGAGAACGCTGGGCGCGGGCTGACTCTGCGCACTGATCGCCGAACCCAGTGCCCGGTTGCGGTCGCGGTCCTCCAGCAGGACACCGAGTTCGTGTCGCAGGCGGTCCCCGTCGACGCCGATTCGCATACGTTCACGCTGATCCGCGACGTTGGCGATCACCCCGGCCGCACACGCGCGCCGTTCCCGCGAGTACACGTCCAGCACCGACGGGTCGGCCTGTCCCCCCGCGACGAGGGCGAGACGCCAGCCGAGGCCGATCGCGTCGCCGATACCGAGGTTCAACCCCTGCCCGCCGAGCGGAAAGTGCACGTGCGCAGCGTCACCGACGAGGAGGACCCGGCCGAGCCGGTAGTCGTCGACCAGCCGCGAGTAGTCGCTGAACCGGGACAGCGACCGCGCGTTGCGGAACGGAACGGGACGGCCCGCGAATCTGTCGACCGTCTCCTGCAGTTCCTCCGCGGTGAGGGGCCGGCGATGATCCTCGTGCGGACCACCGAGATCGAACGTGATGATGCGACTGAAGCCGGCATGATTGACGTTGAGGACGGTCCAGCCCCGTTCGGTGCGCACCCACCCCCTGGGGGCGTTCGCGGGGTCGTCGAGGACGGCGAGGCCCAGGAGCGCGGCGGCGGTCGGCGCCGTTTCCGTCGCCGTGAAGCCCGCACTTCGCCGCACGATGCTGCGGGCGCCGTCCGCGCCGACCACCCAGTCGGCCGCCACCACCCGGGTGCGTCCTTCCTGGGTGAAGGTCACCGTCGCCCCGCCGTCGTCGTGGTCGACGTCCGTGACCACCGCCGCCTTCAGCACCGGGGTGCCGAGACCGATCAGCCGTGCGGTGAAGAGTCGTTCGAGATCGCTCTGCCCGATACCGGCGATGGCCGGTCCCTCGCCGGGCGGGGCCGTGATCTCCAGACCCCAGACCCCGGCGTAGTGAAAGGTGGTCGACGCGGCCCCTGCGCCGACGTCCGGCGCCGCGAAATGCCCTCGACGAGTGAGCAGCTGAATACTCCGCGCGTGGATCGTCCCCGCCTTCGGAACGTCCGTGGTGTGCGGGGCAGCCTCGAGGACGAGGACGTCGATTCCGCTGCGCGCCAGCTCGAGCGCCGTCAGCGATCCCACCGGGCCACCGCCGACCACCACGACCTGATAGTGCTGTCGCAGGTCGTCCGCCTCTGTCACCGCGCGCTCGCCCCGCGTCGCAGCAGCACCGCGATGACACCCGACAATCCGGCGACGACGACCGCCAGAACGACGAGCGTCGTGTGGAACGCACTGTTGTAGGCGTCGATCACGAGCGGCGCCACCTGGTCCCGGACGTCCGGCCCGGCCGCCGCCAGGGCCTGCTCCAGATCGCCGCTGGTGGCCTTGCCGACGACGTCCGCCGCATTGCCCACGCCGTCGACGCCGGCCAGCGCTTCCTCGCCCCTGCGGGTGACGAGACCGGTGAGCAGCGCCGCGTACACCGCTACCGCGATGGCCTCGCTGCCCAGTCGCATCGTGTTCACCACGCCCGCAGCCATACCTGCCTTCTCCTCGGGGACGAGGGCGAGCGCCTGACCGTCGACGAGACCGGCGGACAGTCCCATTCCGCAGCCCGCGAGGAGCAGCGGCACCGCGATGACGGCGACCACCGTGTCAGGTCCCGCCAACAGAAGTCCCAGGTCACCGGAAATCAAGGCTCCCAGGCTGATCCAGATCACCACGAGCGGGTTCACCCCGGCGCCCACCGCACGGCCTGCGGCGAGCGGTCCCACCACGACCGGAATCGTGAGGAGCACGATCACCAGACCCGCCTTCGCCGAAGACTGGCCGGCCACGAACTGGAGGAAGGTCGGGAAGTAAGTGAGCAACGTGACGAAGCCGAACGATGCCGCCACCGGAACGAGGCACAGGGCCATGAACCGGGCGTGGGTGAGCAGTTCGAGGTCCAGCAGCGGAGCCGGACGTCGCGATTCGACGCGGGCGAACGCGACGAGCAGCGCGACCGCGAGCACGAAGGACGTCACGACCGCCGGGCTGCCCCAGCCCCAGGGTTCGCCCTGGACGATGCCGACCATCGCGGCGAGCAGACCCAGCACCAGGAGGACGGTGCCGAGGAGGTCGAACTTCGCGGCCCCCTCGCCGGCCGGTCGTGCCAGTCCGATCACCGGGGTCGCCGCGAGCACCACGAGCAGCACGGCGGCCTGGACCGCGAAGATGGGCCGCCAGCCTGCCGTGTCGACGAGGAGCCCGGACAGCGTCGGTCCGAGCGCCACACCGATGCCCGCGGTCGTCCCGAACAGGGCGAACGCACGCAAACGGGCGGGCCCGTCGAAGGCGGAGGACAGGATGGCCGCGCCGCACGAGAAGATGGCGGCGCCACCGAGACCGGCGACGCCGCGGGCGACGTCGAGGACCACGATGTTCGGGGCCAGCGCGCTGGCGACGCTCCCGACCGCGAACGTGGCGGCACCGGCGGCGAACAGGCGGCCGCGGCCGAAATGGTCCGACAGCGACCCCCAGACCAGGGTGAAGCACGCGAACGACAGGTTGAACGCGTTCACCACCCACTGCTGGCCCGATGCGCCGCCACCGATGTCGGAGGAGATGGCGGGCAGCGCCACCGCGGTTCCGGAGATCGACATCGGGACGACGAGAACGGCCAGCAGTACGGCGGCGAGGGTGAGGTTCCCGCGTCGCGGGTCGGACGGTGGTGTTTCGGGTGGTGACGTCGGTGTCGTGGCATCCGACGTGGTCAGCTCCGAGGTCATGTCGATCCTTCCTGAAGTGTGCGGCCCCCGTGCACCAGAGGTTCGATACAATACGAACCATGCACCAGAGTTAGGTTCGATGCAAGACGAACCTCCACTCTGGTGGTCGACGACCCGAACCTGGAGGTGCGCCGTGCCCGACGCCGAGGGACATCCCGCGCTCGACGAGATCCAATTGGTCTCCGTCCTGGCCGCTCTCGCCGACCCCCTGCGACTGGAGGTCGTGCAGAAGCTCATGGTGGAGGCGGACGGGGCGGAACGTCACTGCACGTCGTTCGGGCTGCCGGTGTCCAAATCGACCCGCAGCCACCACTTCAAGGTTCTGCGTGAAGCCGGGCTGATCAAGCAGGTCGACCGCGGCAATTCGCGGATGGCTCAGCTGCGCAGATCCGACATCGAATCCCGCTTCCCCGGGCTCCTGGACGCCGTCGCGACCACACCGGACTGAACGCCGTCGCAGCGACCGTCTCGCCGAGCATCCGGATCGCCGCCGTGCGATGATCGTGCGCCATGAGGGGGGCGGTACGAGTGGAACAACGGGGAAGCGGAGACGGCTGGATACTGGTCGAAATCCTGGGAGACGCACCGACGGTGATCGCGGAGGGCATCAAACAGCGGCAGTGCCGGCCGCTCGGCAACGTCTACCGCGGCAGGATGCTGACGCTGGTGACGGGAGCCATCGACACGGTCAGGTCGTCGGGACAGCCGGTGCAGGTGACCCTCGGTGAGACGGTGGGCGACATCGATCTCGTCGTGGGGAAACCGGTACTCGGTCCGGGCGGAGACGTCCTCGCGGTGCAGATCTTCACCGGTCGTGCGGACAGTCCGGTGCCCCAACCGCACCGGGCGGCAGGGTGGGAATGGAACCTGTCCGTGTCGGCGGGTCCGCGACGCACTCGATGGACGCGTGAGTTCCGGAATCTGTACGGAGTCGCGGACACCCGGCCGGAGCACCACTACTTCGGTCTCGCCGACCTGTACCGGAGGGTGCCGCGGCTCTCCGACATCGCGGTGCTGATGGAACGCGTCGACAACGCGCGGGACGGCGAGTTCCTGTCCGGCGAACTCATCGCCCGCCACGACGACGGAACGCTGCGCCTCGTCCGGTTCGTGCGCCGAGCCGTCGCGACACCCGAGGGAGTGGTGCTGCGGGGCGTCGATCACGACGTCACGCACAAGACCGACGTCGGCGAACTGGCGATCCGGGTGATGGACTCCGATATCGCGTCGACCGTGCACGCGGTCGCGGGGGTTCATGCGGCACTGGTCGATTCACAGCACGGGTACGCCATCAAATGGATCACCGCACCGCTGGCGGGTTTGTCTGCCGCGGCGGAGGGCGGGCAGATCGGACTGCTGCACGGCGAAGACCTCGCGGCGGTGCGGCAACGGATCACGGCCCGTGTTCCCGGAGTCGCCCGCGTCGCCCTGTCCGACGGGTCCTGGTCCCGGCACACGGTGCGCACATTTCCCGTCCCCGGCTACGGTTCCACACCCGTGGTGATGATGACGTTCTCAGGCGCCTGTCCCGAACAGCATGCCCAGCAGGTAAGTGGCGGCGGCTGCGCCGTACCCGATTGCCAGCTGGCGTAACGCGCGCTTGACCGGGGGTCCACCCGACAGCAACCCCACCACCAGACCGGTCCCGAGCAACGCGACGCCGACCAGCGCAGCTGCGACCACGAGCGCGGCGGTGCCTTCCATGCCGAAGAGGTACGGCAACACGGGGATCACCGCACCGGACGCGAAGAAGCAGAAACTCGCGGCGGCCGCACCGAGCCCGGTGCCGATGGCCTCGTGCTCGTCGGTGGTTTCCGTACCCGAAACGGGCTCGGGCTGAACGGCTCTCCGCAGCACGTCGGCCGCGCGTTTCTCGGCGTCCTGCGCGGGCATGCCCCGCGCGCGGTACACGAGTGCAAGTTCGTTCGCGTCGACGTCGAGGAGCGGCACTGCCTCACGGGCGCCCTGCCCCGGCGCCGACGCCTCGAGCAGTTCACGCTGCGACCGCACGGAGACATACTCGCCCGCACCCATCGACAACGCGCCCGCGAGCAAACCGGCGAGGCCGGTCAGCAAAACGATGTGATTGTCGACGCCGCTACCACTGATGCCGAGCACGAGGGCGAGGTTGCTGACCAGGCCGTCGTTGGCACCGAACACGGCGGCACGAAACGTGCCGGACAGCCGATTTCGCCCGCGCGCCGCCAGCGCCCGCACCACCTCTTCGTGGATCCGCTCGTCCGCGCCCATGGCGTCGGTGGCGTCGACGTCGGTCGGGTACGGCGACCGGGTCTCCGCGCGCTGCGCGAGGGCGAGCACGAACACCGATCCGAACCGCCGGGCCAGCACACCGAGGATGCGAGTGCGGAGATCACCGCGCACGGGCTTGCCGACATGTTCGCCGAGCAGCCCGCGCCAGTGCGCCTCGTGCCGTCCCTCGGCGTCGGCGAGCGCCAGCAGAATCTCGCGTTCCTCACCGGTCCGACGTTTCGCGAGGTCGCGGTAGACGGCCGCCTCGGCGCGTTCGTCGGCGAGGTAGCGACGCCATTTCCGGATTTCACGCGGACCGGGATCCGGTCGTGCACCAACCATCGTCCGCCTCCCGATCGTCGACGGGAGAAGCCTACCGACGCGCCCTCCCCACCGCGGCGCTTCGAGGTCAGTCCTCGGCGGCGAGCGCCTTCCCGAGTGAGTCCTCCGGTTCGGAGACCACCACAGGATCGCGCCCGGACAGCAGGTCGAGGACGGCCTTCGGCCGGGCCAGCGATTCGCGCACGGTGTTCCTGGCCATCGTGATCGGGCGGCATTCGCATCCGGCGTTGACACCGGCGACGTCGATCCCGGCACCGCGGCACAGCGCGACCGCCCGGGGAACGTGGAAACCCTGCGTGACGATCAGCGCCTTGGTCACACCGTACGTCTGGACGGCGCGAGCGCACGTGTCGTAGGTGTCGAGCCCGTATCGATCGCCGACGATCTTGCTGGGGTCGATGCCCTTCTCGACCAGGTAGTCCGTCATCGCCGCGATCTCGTCGCCGGATCTGCCTGCTCCGTCGCCCGAGACGAGGACCGCCCGCGCGCGGCCGTCCTGCACGAGACGGACGGCGACGTCGAGGCGTCCGGCCAGGTACTCCCGGGGTTTGCCGTCGCGCACCTGCGCGCCGAGGACGATGACCACCGGTGCCTCGGGTGCGTCGTCGACGTCGTAGACATGGCCGGAGGCCTCCCGCGATATCCACACCGTCGAGGCCGCGACGACGAGGACGGCGAGCGCGCCGAGGCCCGCTCCGATGCCGACCAGTCGGCGGACGATCCGTCGTTCCCCCATGCCGCCATCAAACCACAGCGTCAGGCGACGGCCGGTTCTTCCCCGGCGCGCCGCTCACGCAGTCCGGATGCCAGGCACAGGCCGAGCCCGAACAGAACCCAGCAGGTCAGCACGAATACCGCCGCACCGGCTCCGTGTCCGTCGAAGAACGCCGTCGATCGCACCGCGGTTCCCGCCGCTCCTGGTGGCAGCAACTGACCGAGTGCGCCCCACCCCGACGGCAGCCACGCCGCGGACGTCGCCAGTCCGGACAGCGGGTTGGCAAGGAAGATCATAGTCACCGCTCCGAGCGCGAATCCCGCTGTGCCCAGCACCGATTCGAGCCCGAGAACGGTCAGCGAGATGGCGGCGATGCCGAGCACGACAGCACCGGTGGTCGTCCAGTAGTTGCCGTCGACGCTTCCGAGGCCGAACTGCAGAATTGCCGTCAACACCGCCCCGGCGCTCACGGCGAACAGCACCGCCCCGGCGACCCGTCGCCCGACACTGCGCGGAAACAGCCGCACGAGCGCGAGCGCGGGGATCATGCCACCGAAGACCAGGGGAAGCGCCAAGGCGCCGAGACCGACGCCGGCGGGGTCGTCGGCCGTCAGCGGAACGACGTCCTCGACCGGAACGGGTTGTCCCGCAGTCTTGCTCATGCCCGCCGCGAGGCCATTCATCGTCTGCGCGACGGGCGCCCCGCCTGCGCCGGCGGACAGGACCTTCATGCCGTCCGGTGTCGCGACGATGCCGCCGACCACCTCCCTGTGTTCGATCGCCGTCCGGACCGCGTCGGCGTCGGGAAAGCGCTCGGTGACGAACGCGCCCGGGTGTCCCGCGGCGAGCGCGTTGTCGACCCGGGTGACGGCCGCGTCGGGTCCGGCGACGCCCAGCCGGAGGTCGTGCGGGCCGCTGTTGACGGCCGGCAACGCGAACGCCAGCAGCATGAGCGCGATCACCGCGGTGAGTCCCAGCACGACAGCGGTCAGTTTCACGGGATCGGACGGGCCGTGCGCCGACCGCTCGGTGGGCGCCGTGCGCGGCGCGACTGTCCCGGTATCCGAGGTGGTCATCGGACTCCCCTTCCCTAAGTGGAGGAAATTCCTCCGTTACTTGTGGAGAATATTCCTCCGGTTATGCTGGGTTGTCAACGGAAGAGGTGGAATCGTGCGGGCAGACGCGCTGGAACGACGCAACACCCTGATCAAGGCCGCCCGCGTGGTGTTCGCCGACCGCGGGCACGACGCGCCGCTCGACGCCATCGCCGCGCGAGCCGGCGTCGGGATCGCCACCCTCTACCGGAACTTTCCGAGCCGGGACGAGCTCGCCCACGCCGTGGCCCGGACGACGCTCGCCGAAGTCCGGGAACTCGCCGTCCGGGGACTGGACGACTGCGGCGACGACCCCGAGGGAGCGTGGCGGCGGTTCGTCGACGCAGTGGTCGAACTGCGGATGGGAGCGTTGGTTCCCGCGCTGGTCAACAGTCTCGACGAGCTACCACCCGACGTCCGCGAGTCGAGGGAGCTCACGAAGGCGACGGTCACCGACTTCATTCACCGGCTCCAGGACGTCGGGCTGGTGCGCGAGGACGTCGTGCCGCTCGAGATCATCATGGGGATCGCCATGCTCACCCGGCCCCACGTGCTGATGTTCGAGGACGCGACGGCCAATCTCGTTCCGCGGCTGATCACGGTGTTCCTCGCCGGGTTGCGCCCGGACGGGGCTGCGCTGCCGCCGCCGATCCTCCCGGAGTCCGATGTACTGTGACGGGAATGCAGCCTGGGGGGCCTCTGCCACAGCCATGGAATCACCCGTATACGGGTGACGATCAGCCGCGGCTGAACGGCTGGGACGTGGCGGTGTCGGCGGCCGCACTCGTCGTCGCGGTCGCCGTCGCCAGCATCTCCGCGGTCGCGGGACTGTTCTGGCTGCTGTTCCTGGACTACTGCCCGCCCGAGACGTGCAGCGCCGAGAACGCGTGGATCGCGGTGTGCGTGGCGCTCGCGGTCGCCGCACTCGTGACCGTGATCGGCGGAATGGTCACGATCGCACGCATCGCGCGGCGCACGATCGCGTGGCCGGTGGCATGCGGAACCCTGATCCTCTGCGCAGGCGCGTGCGCGATCGGATTCGCCGGTTACGTCTCCGCGACGGGGATCTGAGCGGCCTCAGCCCACGTGATGGTGGTCGGTCCGGCTGATCGCGACAGCGGAGACGATCACCCCGACCACCACACCGACGAGCGTGTCGACGATGCGGCTCACCGCGATGTCCGGTGCGACCGCCGACCCGAGGCCGGTGAGCAGCAGAGCCATGGGGGTGATGGCGACGGACGCGAACGCGTAGTTCTTGATGACCACCAGTTCGGTCACGGTTTGCAGCACCACGATGACCACGACGGTCTGCCAGTACCCCATCGCGGCGGCGATCAGCCCGGCGGCGAGGACGGCGCCCGCCACGTTACCGACGAGGCGTTGAATTCCCCGCTGCACGGTCTGGCTGAAGTTGAAACCCTGCATCGCGGCCATCGCGCCCATCGACGCCCACAGCGGATGCTCCAATCCCATTGCCACACAGATCCATCCGGCCAGCGCGGCGGCAGCGGCGATACGGGCCGCGTTGACGATCCCCTCTCGCGACCGCAGCGCACGGAGGCCGTCTGCGAAGAAGCCACCCGGCTGCGGCAGCACCGGGGTCTCCGCACCGAAGGCCGAAAGATCACTGCGGCGCTTCACCTTACGCAGTTCGGACTCGTGATCGACGAGCGCACGCAGAGTGTCGTGGTCACGCTCGTGCGCCCACCGATCGACGACCGTGTCCGCTTCGGCGAGAAGCGCGAACAACTGGTGGGAGTGCCCGTCCCGGCCCCGCCCGCTGTGGGCGATCACGTCACGCGCGTTGTCGATGGCCTTGCGTGCGGACGCGATCGCGGAGGTGTCGTGTGCACGCTGCAGTTCCGCGGCCGCGGCGAGTGCCCGCGCCACCGCCAGCCGGGCGGGACCGAGAGGAACGAACAGGCAGGGCGTCATGGCGGCGAGCCAGCCCACGACGACACCGATCGCCACGGCCACGACCGCCGGGCCGAGATCGGACAGATGGGTCGCATGTCCGACCGCCGCGGTGGCCGCGAAGACCAGGATGACCGGCCCGGGACCGGCGATGCGGAACGCCGCCAGCAGCCAGGCGGCGACGCCCGACGCGACGGACATGACCGCAATCTGCAGCCAGAGTGACAGTCCCGCCGCACCGAGGAGCGCTCCCCCGGCGACGAAGGCGATGAGCGCGACACCGACGAGTCCCGCCTTGCGGGCGAGCCGCGGGTACGGCTCGTATCGACCGAACGCGGCGGTCAGCGCACCGAGTGCCGCGAAGCCCGCGAGGTTGCCGTGCCCGAGAAAACCACCGATGACCAGCACCAGAGCCGTCGCCGCACCCACCCGCAGCGCGGGAGCGATGGTGGCGTCGGCGTTCCGGACCTCGAACGCACGGCGCCACGTCGACGGCGCCATCGAATAGGCCAGCGCCCCACGGGAGTGATGGAGCCGGCTGAGGTCGGGTGCGTATCGAGGGGAAGCCTGCATGGCCTCAGCGTACCGTATACTTCACTAGTAAAATAGTTCTGAATTAGTGTGAAGTTGGTCGCTACGATGGTTTTCATGAGCACTGCCCCACGTCCGGATGAGGACTTCACCGATCGCGTTCGACGCGAATGGGCCGAGACCCATCCCGAAGTGGACACGTCACCGATCGAAGTGATGGGCCGCATCACCCGGATCGGATCCCAGGCCCTGCAGCAACTCGACCGTGCCCTGGACGCGAGCGGGGTCTCGCGCGCCGAGTTCGACGTCCTGTGTGTACTCGCCCGCAGCGATCGACCACTGCGGGCCAGCGAGGTCACCGCCGTGACGATGCTCAGCGGCGCATCCACCACCAAACACGTCGACCGCCTGGCCCGGCTGGGACTCGTGGAACGGCTACCGTTCGAACGCGACGGGCGCGTCGTGTTGCTCCACCTGACCGAGTCCGGGCGGCAACTCGTCGACACCGAGTTCCCGCAGCGCGTCGAACGCGATCGGCAATTTCTCGCCGGGCTCGACGAGGACGAATGCGCCGTCCTGGCCGGGCTGCTCCGGCGGATCGCCGCCAACGTCGAATCCGGGCTTCGCCGGTAGTCCCCTTGTCTTTCAGGGAATGACCTTCCGGGCCCGAAGGTCGCGGAAGATGTCGAGGAACATCTGCTCGGTCTCGACGTGACGGTGGAAACCCAGCCGGCGCGCCTTGGAACCGTCGGCGATGACGTCGTAGTCCCAGCCGAAGACGAAATCGCCGAACGCCCACGACGAGACGTCCGAGTACGGCGTCGGCGCCAGCCCGTGCTTCGCGACGAGGTCGTTCCACACCGGCTCCTTGTCGGCCATGACGACGTCCATCGACATCGGCAGCGGCGGTGCGACGTCCAGGTCGAAGAAATCCGCGATCTTCGGCAGCATCTCGTCCCAGCGGAACAGATCGCCGTTGTTGATGTTGAACGCCTGATTCGCGCACTCGGGGGTGGTCGCGGCCCAGACGGTCGCCTCCGCCAGCAGTCCGGCGTCGGTCATCTCGATCAGACTCGTGTACGCGCCGGGCTTACCCGGAAACCGCAGCGGCACGCCGAGTTCCTTCGACATCGTCGCGTAGACGGCAATCACCAGCGCGAGATTCATCGGATTGCCGAGAGCGAATCCGCACACCACCGAGGGGCGGATCGCGGACCACGTCCAACTCTTGCCGCGCTGACGGCCTTCGAGGAACTGCTGCTGATCCACGTTGAACTCGGGCGGCATGTGCGGCGGGTCGCTCTCGCGCGCCGGCGTCTTGAACGGTCCGAGGTGCGCGCCGTAGACCTTGTAGCCCTGCATCAAACTGATGTGCTCGAGCCCGGCAGCCACGGGTTCGAGCGCGTTCACCGTGTTGACGAGCATCGCGACGTTGGGCGCGACGAGCTCCCCCCACGACGGACGGTCCTGGTAGGCGGCGTAGAAGATGTGGGTCACGTCGCGCAGTTCACCCAGCTTCTCGGCGGCGTCGCGCTGGTCGAGCAGATCGACCGCGATGTGCCGCACCCGGCCGGTGTCGGGTCCGCCGCGTCGCGACAGTCCGATGATCTCCCACTCCCCGGTTGCCTCGAGGTGGTCGATCAGATTTCCGCCGATCACCCCGCGCGCACCGACGACCACTGCAACTCTGCGCTTCGCCATCATTCGACTCCTATCGTCATATCGCGAAATTGCGATATACCGAGTGAAGCACACATATCGGAAAATCGCGATATGGCGGTACGATGGGTCTGTGAGTGAACTTCCGGACGCGACCGACCTGGCCCTCGTCTTCAAGGCGCTGTCGAACCCGACCCGCGTACGCATCCTGCAGTGGCTGAAGGACCCCGACAGCTTTCCCCCACAGCTCGAACCCGCGGAAGAGGTGGGCGTGTGCCTGAAGCACATTCAGGCGAGGGCCGAGGTCTCCCAATCGACGGCCTCGCAGTACATGGCCGCCCTACAGAGCGCCGGACTGGTCACCAGCCATCGGATCGGCCAGTGGACCCACTACCGCCGCAACGAGGACCGGATCGCCCGGTTGGCCGATCACATCCGCACCGAACTCTGAACGAATCAGGGCATCTCGACGGTTTCGGCGCGCGCGATCTCATCGAGCGCCCGGCGGACGTAACCGTCGGCGGGCACCTCCGCCGCACTCAGCAGATCGGCGATCACCAGGATCGCGGCCTCCACCGCACGCTCCGGTCTGCGCGGGTTCTCCTCGACATCGGCCACGCCGAGTGCACCGGTCAGCACGGTGACCAGCGAGTCGACGTCGACGGCCGGAAACCAGAGTGCCGCCGCCCGCGCGCAGCGGGTCAGGACGTCCTGCACGTCCTCCCCCGTCAGACCGTCCGGGTGCAACGTCTCGAGGAGTTCCCGGACCACCCCCGCCAGCACCGCACCGACCTGCTCCGCAGGCAGGGCCGCCAGTTCCTCCGTCGCCTCGGTCAGCGCCGACGCGTCCGACGCGCGCCCCGCGACGATGGCGGCGTCCAAGGCTTCGGCGATGTCACGCGCGACAGCAGGCCAATGAGTGGGCCACATCCGGTAGATCCTCTTCTCGTCTCCGTCGATCAGCGCTCACTGTGCCATGGGGCACCGACAGTCGGCGCACGGTGCCGTGGGACACCGACAGTCGGCGCACGGCGCCATGGGGCACCGACACTCAGCGCAGCCGTTCGATCAGCCGCAGCGCGTCGAACGGCGCGTACCCCTTCATGTCGTTGTCGAAGTAGGCGAAGCAGTCGAGTCCCTGCCCGAGCCACCGCTCGAACTTGCGGGCCCACTCGTCCAGCGCCTCGTCCGTGTATCCGCTGGCATACAACTCCTTGTCGCCGTGCAACCGGGCGTAGACGAAATCGCTCGTCACTGCCTCCACGTACGGGTACCGGCCTGCCGTGTCGGCGACTACGAACGCGACGTCGTGCGCGCAGAGCAACTCCCTCGCCTCCTCCGTGTCGAAACTGGGGTGCCGGACCTCGAGCGCGTGGCGGACGGGGCGATCGGCGTCCGTCTCCGTCCACGCCCTGTCGTCGGTGAGCTTGTCGTCGTGTCGAGACGCGAGCGCCGCGGCATCGGTGGTCGTCCTCGGCAGCTGGTCGAAGAACGCTGCGAGACTCGTCGAATCGAACGCGAGCGTCGGGGGCAGTTGCCACAGCAGCGGTCCGAGCTTGGGACCCAACGCGAGCACCCCGGATGCGAAGAAGTTCGCCAGCGCCGCCTCGGCGCCGACCAGCCTCTTCATGTGGGTGATGTAGCGACCACCCTTGACGGCGAACACGAAACCCTCCGGTGTCTCGTCACGCCACTTCGCGTAACTCGTCGGTCGCTGCAACGAATAGAAGGACCCGTTGATCTCGATCGACGTCAATCGCCCCGCGGCGTAGGCCAACTCCTTGCGATGGGCCAGACCGTCCGGGTAGAAGTCACCGCGCCAACCGGGATACGTCCAGCCGGAGATACCTACGCGGGCCTCAGCCATCTCACGACCCTAGCGCCGGAACCTATTGCATGTGGCCCGTCCCGGGAGAACCATGAGAGGACCCACAATCGAGGAGGCACTGATGCCGAGATATCTCTGGCAGGTCACGTACTCACCGGAAGGCGCGAAGGGATTACTCGCCGAAGGCGGCACCGCACGACGCGACGCGATCACACAGATGGTCGAAAGCGTCGGGGGCACAGTCGAATCCTGCTACTTCGCACTGGGTGGCCGGGATCTGTTCGTGATCGGCGACGTGCCGGACGACATCGCGGCCGCCGCGCTCGGGATCCGCACCACCGCTTCCGGTGCGGCGAGGTCCGAATCGGTGGTGCTGCTGACGCCGGAGCAGGTGGACGACGCGGTGCGCCGGGACGCCGAGTATCGGGCGCCCGGCAGCTGATCCGCTACCCCTGCGGTAGCGAATATCGTTCTGCAGGATGATGTGCGGCGGCGGAGTCGGTCGATAGCGTCGAGCCATGTCAACCGACCAGGCCGACTCGACGACGGTGAACCCGTTCACCACCGAGTCCGCTCGCCGTGCCCTGTTCGCGCTGAGGGCGTTTCCCGCAGGCCTCGTCTCGCTCGGCGCGGCGGCGACCGGACGACATGGCTGGGCCGGGCGGTGGCAACTCGCTGCCGCCGACCCGAGCGAGTCGGAGCGGATCGACCGGCGTTCGCCGTCGTGGCTGCGCGTGTTCGCGCACTCGGTCCTGTCGCTGCTGAGCGGGATGGTGGCCTGGTTTTTCGCGTTTCTCAGCGTGATCGCCGCGTTCCGGGGCCTGTTCTACGGGTTGATCACCGACGGTTCCTACGAGTACAGCTGGGGTGGCCCGACGCTCGCCGGCGCGTGGCTGGTGCATCTCGTGCTCGGTGTGCTACTCGTGCCGGTCGCCGTGTGGATCCTGAAGGCCATCGCGTCACTGCTGGCCGGACTCACTCGGCATCTGCTCGGCGAGGGTGGCCCGGTGTGGGCCGTTCCCGTCGCGCTCGTGCTCGCCGCCGCGGGCGCGCTCCTGTTCCGCTCCTGGCTGCACCAGGCCTGAGAGCCGCAATCCGAAACACCGGAATGAATGTCCACGAGGGAAGGTTGCACGCCACATGACGGAGACCACAGCAGAAACCCCGCAGCTCGGACAGTTCGGCGTCTGGCGTCACGCCGGCGGATTGGCCCCCGACGTGGGTGCAGCGATCGAATCGGCAGGCTACGGCGCGATCTGGATCGGCGGCTCCCCGCCTGCCGACCTCGACGTCGCCGAACGCCTGCTCGACGCGACATCCACCATCACGGTCGCGACCGGAATCGTGAACATCTGGACCGCCCCCGCCGACGAGGTCGCGACCTCGTTCCACCGGCTCGAAGCCCGTCATCCGGGGCGCTTCCTCCTCGGCATCGGCGTCGGCCATCCCGAACAGCCCGGCCTGAACTACAGCAAGCCGTACGCCGCGCTCGTGGAGTATCTCGACGCCCTCGATGCTGCCGGCGTCCCGGCGGGACGGCGCGTCCTGGCCGCGCTCGGTCCGAAGGTTCTCGAACTGTCCGCAGCCCGCGCCGCCGGTGCCCATCCGTACCTGACCACGCCGCAGCACACCCGTGAAGCGCGGGAGCTGCTCGGCCCGGGCCCGGTGATCGCGCCGGAGCAGAAGGTCGTGCTGGACACCGATCCGGAACGCGCTCGCCCCATCGGACGTTCGGCTGTCGAGAATCCGTACCTGCACCTGCGCAACTACGTCAACAACCTGAAACGGCTCGGGTACACCGACGAGCAGATCGAGAACGGCGGCAGCGACGACCTCATCGACGCGCTCGCCGCCCACGGCGACACGCAGTACGTCGCCGGTCGCCTCCGGGAACACCTGGATGCGGGCGCCGATCACGTGGCCATCCAGGTACTCCCCGCAGGCGACGATCCGGTGCCTGCCCTGCGGGAACTCGCAGGCGCGCTGGGACTCTGAGTTCTGCTAACGAAATGATGTGATGGCGGGTACCGCATACTGAAAGGGGTTCGCCGAAACGGTCGGGGTATGGTCCCCTTCTGAACGGCAGGCAGGACTGAACGCAAGGTAGGAACTGTGCAAGAGCCAACGGCACGTCCGGTCGGCCCGTACGCTTCGGGGCCGCCACCTGCAGCCCTGACCGTGCACTCCGCGAGCCTCGACCATTTCCGCGCCGCGGAGTTGTGGCGGGCGATCGTCATCGGCGTGGTCGTCGTCGCCTACACCCTGTTCGCGCTGGTCACCTGGCCTGTCCGACGTCGCGGCCGCACCCTTGCGGACGCGGCGTCGGAGGGCCTGGTCAACGGTTTCGAGGTGCTGGGCCCGACGTTCGTCAAGGTCGGTCAGCTGATGGCGTCGTCCTCCGGCGTGTTCCCCGCCCCGCTGGCCAACGCCTGTCTGCGATGTCTCGACGACGTGCCGCCGGTGCCCGCCGACGAGGCCCGCCGGGTCATCGAAGCCGACCTGGGGCATCCCGTCGACGCGCTGTTCACGTCGTTCGACGACGTCCCCCTCGCGGCCGCCTCCGTTGCGCAGGTACACGGCTGCGTACTCCCCGACGGCAGGGAAGCCGTCATCAAGGTGCAACGCCCCGACATCTTCCGCCGCATGGTGGTGGACCTGCGCACCGCGTACTGGGGTGCGCGGATCCTCGAGAAGCTGTTCGAGTTCTTCCGCATCGCCAACGCCACCGCCATCATCCGCGACCTCCACGCGGCCACGATGACCGAACTCAACAGTGCGGTCGAGGCCGACCGGCAGGCCCGGTTCAGGACCAACATCGGGGCGTTCGGCGACAACAAGGGCGTCACCACCCCCGAGGTGTACTGGGACTACTGCGGCCCGCACGTCATCTGCATGGAACGCATGTACGGCCTGCCGCTCGACCGGTTCCCCGACCTCGTCCACATGGACACCCGGATGCTGATCCGCCGCGGCGTCAAGGTGTGGATCGAGTCCGTCATCCTCCACGGCCCGTTCCACGGCGACGTGCACGCCGGGAACCTGTGGGTCCTCGACGACGGACGCATCGCGATGCTCGACTTCGGCATCGTCGGTGAGCTCCCCGAGTCGTGGCGGCAGATCCTGCGCGACATGTTCTACGCGACCTTGATCGACGGCGACTTCTCCCGGATGGCCCGCGGAATCCGGGGCCTCGGCTACGCGACCGACAACGACGCCACCGACGACGAGATCGGACTCCAGGTGGCCGCCGCCCTCGCACCCCTGCTGGGCCGGGACCTCGGTGAGCTGCGGCTCAGCGAACTCATCATGGCGCTGATCGGCATCGGCAAGAAATGGGGCGTCGCCAGCCCCGAGGAACTCGTCCTGTTCGGGAAGCAACTCGGCTACTTCGAGCGGTATGCCACGGAACTCGCCCCCGGCTGGGTGATCGGGCAGGACCTGTTCCTGTTCCGCAACGTCTTCCCGGACGCCGTCGCCGCGAAGGCCCTCGAACTCGGGGTCGAACTGCCCGACGAGTGACGCGAGCTCGCGGCGAGGGATCTACTGCCCGGTCAGTGAATCCAGCACCGAGGCCCGGTGGAGGGGGTGATCCGGGAGCCGGTCGGGTGTCAGAATCCAGTCGTTGCCGGTCCACGGGTCGGAGACGGTGAGGACCCCCGACGTCGGAACCTGCTGCGCGATGCGTGCGAGCACCGCGACACCCGGATCCGAATCTGCCGAGGCACTGTCGCCGACGATGATCAGCGACGTCCCGACCGCGGGACCGTGATCGGCGAGGTGCACGATGCGGGCGGCGTCCTCAGCGCCGTACCCGTGCGGGAAGTCGCCCAGGATCACCAGCCGCGGCTCCGGCAGCGTGTCGCGGATTCCGCTGCGGGCCGCCATTTCGGCGAGGTCGACGCTCTCGGACAGCGCGGTGAGGCGGGCGGTGATGTCGGACGCCGAGGACACGACCGGCGAAGCCAGACGTGCGCCGAGGGGTTCGGTGAACGTGCGCAGCGAGCCGCTGAGGTCGACCACCTCCAACCGCTGCGCCGGCGCAGGTGACGCGACCAGCATGCGCGCCGCCAGCGCCGCGACCACCGGTGCGGCCTCGGCAGCATCGCCGACGATCCAGAGCGGACGCCCCAATGGGTAATGGACGCAGAACGGCACCCGCAGCTCACCGAGATCGGGTGCGGACAACTCGCCGAGCCTCAGCCCGTCCGTTACCGCGGTGGCGGTGACCGGGCTCGTCCAGGCGGCGGATTCGAAGGTGGCCAGCGACCGCGGCAGCAGCGGGTCGATGGCGCGGAGTTCGTCGGCCAGTTGCGAAGTCTCGCCGTCGAATTTGCGCTGCGCCTCGGCGACGAGGGCATCGCACCGCTCCTGCGCCCTGGCCTGCGATTGCACGACCGCGGGACTGTTGCGCGTGGACGGGTCGGCCACCGACTCGGACAGTTCGTCGTCCAGCCGCGCCTGCGCGTAGTCGCGGGAGGATCGGAAGGAGGCCGCGGACCGGGCGGCATCCTCGAAGATCATCCACGCCCTCTCGAACGAGTGGGCCGGGTCGAGCGGGATGCCCGCAGGACCGGGTGTCGCCGGAATCTGTTCGGCGACGGGGTGTGCGGGTTCGTCCACCTCGACCCCGTGCCGGGAGACGAGTTCGGCGAGGCCGCCGTCGTATCCCTGCCCGACGGCCCGCACCTTCCATTCGGTGCCGCGCCGGTAGATCTCGAGGCAGATCGCGGCCGCCTCGGAACCGACCAGCGGGACGTCGAAAACGACCAGCGGACGGCTATTTTCGTCGGTAAGCGTGGCCGACAGCCCCTCCCGGGGCAGCGTCGCCCGACCGTTCGGGGACGCCGGATCGACACTGACCACGCAGAGCACGCCCGCCGCAGCGGCGTCCACCTCGTCCAGCTGCAGCCGGACCGTTCCGTCCGCGTCGAGTTCCACCCCGGCGGCGCGGCGCTGGTTGTAGAACACGAAGTGGTCCGAGGACAGCGTGCGCAGATCGCCGTCCACGATCAACGCGGAGACGTCGATCGGCGTCGCATCGACTGCGCGGAAACTCAGTACGCGCGACGGCAGCGGGGCGTTCTGCCCCGGAGCGAGGTGGACCGTCACCGCCGCCCCTAGACGCCGAGGAAGCGGGCGAGTTGAGGCGCGGCCTCACCGGCGTGTTTGGCCTGAATGCCCTCACCGATGGCCTGCAGCTTCCACTCGCCGCCCACTCGGTACACCTTGGCCATCACCATTCCGGTGAACGGCATCCCGCCCTGCAGCGTGAACCGGGCGAGTTCGGCCGACGACGTGGTGTCCACGAGGCGGCAGAAGGCGTTCTTCACCTGCTCGAACGTGTGCCCGCGGTACGACGTCACGATGAAC
>NZ_JBFUGT010000102.1:0-21160 GCF_056402775.1 Rhodococcus sp. P3_B8 | reverse complement strand
TCGGTGGGCCCGTCGACCACGGTCACGTTGCGACTGTGGATCTGCTCCATCCAGATCAGGCGGTCGAAGGCCACGCCGATGTTGTCTGCCAGTCGACGCCGGTTCGCCTCCACCGCGGCCGGATCGTCGCCGACGTGATCACCGAGGTTGAACGTGTCGTACGGTGCGACGGAGTGCCCTCCGGCACGGGTGGTGACGACCCGGCGAACCCTGAAATCGGGGGTGGACGGTGAACTCAACGACGCATGAAGGAGGGCACGTCGACTTCGTCTTCACCCTCCTCGTCGGACACCGGCACCGCGCGGGACTGACCGTTTCCCGGAAGCGGCGGCAGACTGCTCGGGCTCTGGTGGGAGCTGATCGTCTCGCGGGTCACCGACATCGGCTCGCTGTGCTGGTCGGCCGACTGTCCGACCTCGCCCGCGCGCCCGGCACCGATGGCGCTGCGACCGGCAGCGCCCGACTCGACCGGCCGGCGGGCGGGGGCGCCGCCGTCGAACCCGGCGGCGATGACGGTGACCCGCACTTCGTCGCCGAGCGAATCGTCGATGACGGTGCCGAAGATGATGTTCGCGTCGATGTGGGCAGCTTCCTGCACCAGCGACGCCGCCTCGTTGATCTCGAACAGGCCGAGGTCGCTGCCACCGGCGATCGAGAGCAGCACGCCGCGCGCACCCTCCATCGACGCCTCGAGCAGCGGAGAGTTGATCGCCGATTCCGCGGCCTTGATGGCGCGGCCCTCGCCGCGCGATGATCCGATGCCCATCAGCGCGCTACCCGCGCCGGACATGACGCCCTTGACGTCGGCGAAGTCGACGTTGATCAGACCGGGGGTGGTGATGAGGTCGGTGATGCCCTGGACACCGTTGAGCAGCACCTCGTCGGCGCTGCGGAACGCGTCCATGAGGCTGACGGCGGCGTCGCCGAGCTGCAGGAGGCGGTCGTTCGGGATCACGATGAGGGTGTCGCACGATTCGCGCAGCGACTGGATGCCGGTGTCGGCCTGGCCGCCGCGGCGCTTGCCCTCGAAGGAGAAGGGGCGGGTGACGACACCGACGGTGAGGGCTCCGAGCTTGCGCGCGATACTCGCCACGACCGGTGCGCCACCGGTACCCGTGCCGCCGCCCTCGCCTGCGGTCACGAACACCATGTCGGCGCCCTTGAGGACTTCCTCGATCTCGTCCTTGTGGTCTTCTGCGGCCTTGCGGCCGACTTCGGGATCCGCGCCGGCGCCGAGCCCGCGGGTGAGTTCCCGGCCGACGTCGAGCTTGACGTCGGCGTCACTCATCAGCAGCGCTTGCGCGTCGGTGTTGACGGCAATGAACTCGACTCCCTTGAGTCCCTGCTCGATCATCCGGTTGACTGCGTTCACGCCGCCGCCGCCGATGCCGACGACCTTTATTACGGCGAGGTAGTTGTGCGGGGGCGTCATCGGCTCTCGCCTTCCATGAGTGTGTATCACGCTTTCGTACAGATCGGTCCAGCCTGAACTCTCAACCTCAACCATAGGGTTACGGTTATGTCAAGTGCTGCTCGACTAGAGCGAAACGCTATGCACCGGCATAGGGATACGCCATTAGGCGCGCCGAGACGCGCCGAGTTATTTGACGAACTCGCCCGCAACTGTTTCGCATCCGGGTCACGACCCCTCACCGCACCGTCGGCAGGTCGGGACTCGACACGTCGTACGTCTGCCCGGGCTGGGTGAGCAGCGGCAGGGTGACCGCAGCCTTGCGCTCGGACTTCTCCGTACCGCCCCACACCACGATCCGGCCGTCGAGCAGCGTCACCGAGATATCCGAAATCGACTTCGCCGCAACCTGTCCCACCTGACCGCGCAGCTGAGGCGGCATCGACTCCAGCACCTCGATCGCCGCCGCCGTCGACGGGTCGCCCCACCCCGGCGACTCCGTCACCAGACGCGGCACCCCGGGCGGCGGCGGTGCGATCTCGTAGTCCACGGCCTCCGCGTCGAGCAGATGGGTACCGCCGGGGCTGTCGACGAACACGACGGGCACCCGCTCGGTTACCGTGACCCGGATGGTGGACGGGTACACCCGCTGGACGCGCGCGGACGCCACCTTCGGGATCGCGGCGACCCGCTGAGCCGCGCCCTCCGTGTCGACACGCAGCAACGGCTGCCCCTGCGGCACCGCCAGCACCTGGCGAATCTGCTCCTCGGAGATCGACATCGCCCCCGCGACATCCGTCTTCCGCACCGACAGCAGCGGAGTGAACCAGGCGACGAGACCGAGCGCCACGACCACGACGACACCGACGGCGCCCATCACTGCCGGCCGCCGGTACCACGGCCGCCGCGGTGTCTCCACCGCCGCGGACTTCCGTGCCGCCGAGGCCGATTCGCGGGTGCGCCGCGTTCCGGGCTCGGTGACCGTCGAGGTGCGCCGACGCGAGGACGCCCGATCGCTCGCCGTCGCGCGGGCACCGGCCGCAGCCCCCGGCCGCGGACTTCGCTGGACGTCGCGGCGAACCGGGCGGTCCGRCCGCTCGGACCGGCCCCGACGCTCCCGCGTCATCGCGACGGGTGGTGGTGCGGAGCCGCACGCAGAGCGTCGAGGATCTGGTTGCCGAGCATCGTCACGTCACCGGCACCCATGGTGATCACCACGTCCCCGGGGGACGCGAGTGCCGCGACCTGACGCGGTGCCTGCGACAGGTCGGGCTGGTAGTGCACCGGCTTCGACACCGACAGCGCGACCAGGGCGCCGCTGACACCCGGGAGCGGTTCTTCCCGCGCGCCGTACACGTCGAGGACCACGACCTCGTCGGCGAGATCCAGGGCGTGTCCGAACTCTTCCGCGAATGTTGCTGTGCGGGAGTACAGGTGGGGCTGGAACACCACGATGACCTTGCCGCTGCGCACCGAGTCCTCGTATTCTCGGCGGTCGGCCTCGTGGGGCTGGCGCACCAGATCGGCGGCGGCGCCGAGCACGGCACGCACCTCCGTCGGGTGATGCGCGTAGTCGTCGAACACGCGGACCCCGTGCTCGCGGCCGGTGAACTGGAACCGGCGGTGCACTCCCCCGAATCCGGCGATGCCTTCGAGGATCTCGTCCACGTCGGCGCCTGCCTCCCGGGCGGCGAGGAGAGCGGCCAGCGCGTTGAGCGCCATGTGCCTGCCGGGCACACCCATCCGGACCGTCCTCGGCGACTGCTCGCCGGCCAGCTGGAACTGCAGGACTCCGCCGACGTCCCTCGCCTCGAAGCTGAGCAGTCGCGCGCCGACCTCGACGCCGTCGACCGACGCGAAGGCCCCGTCCGCGTTCTCGGCGCTGCCGTATCCCAGCACCCGCACACCGGGCAGCCCTCGCGCCGCCACCCGCTGCGCGAGCGCCGCGGACCCTGGATCGTCGAGACAGGCGACGAGCAGACCGCCGGGCGACAGACGGGCCGCGAAATCGTCGAACACCTGGATGTACGCCTCGGTGCTGCCGAAGTAGTCGAGGTGGTCGGCTTCGACGTTGGTGACGACGACGACGTCCGGGTCGTACTGGAGTAGCGAACCGTCGCTCTCGTCGGCCTCCGCGACGAACACGTCGCCGCTGCCGTGGTGCGCGTTGGTTCCGGCCTCGTTGAGTTCGCCGCCGACCGCGAACGACGGATCGAAACCGCAGTGTTGCAGCGCCACCACCAGCATCGACGTGGTCGACGTCTTGCCGTGGGTGCCGGAAACCAGCAGGGTGCGGTGCCCCTGCATCAGCGACGCCAGCACCGCGGGCCGCAGGATCACGGGAATCCCGCGCCTGGCCGCCTCCACCAGTTCCGGGTTGTCCTTGGGGATGGCGGCGTGGGTGGTGACCACGACGGTCGGGCCGCCGGGCAGCAGGTCGAGCGCGCCGGCGTCGTGGCCGATGCGGACCTGCGCGCCGCGGGCACGCAGGGCGAGGACGCCGCGGCTCTCCTTGGCGTCCGATCCGGACACCTGCCCTCCCCTGGCCAGCAGGATCCGCGCGATTCCGGACATTCCGGCGCCGCCGATCCCGACCATGTGGACTCGTTCCAACTCCGCGGGCAGGTCGGTCATCGGGTTCCCCTTGTCAGCGCGGCCACGTCGAGCACGATCCGCGCAACCTCGGTGGCTGCGCTGCGGTGACCCGCGCCGGCCGCCCGTCGCCCCATGTCCTCGAGCTGTGCGGGGTCGCGCAGCAGAGGGATCACGGTCTCCGCGACGAATCGGGCGGACAGGTCTCCGTCGGCGACAATCATTCCACCTCCGGCGGCGACCACCGGTCGCGCATTCAGTTCCTGCTCCCCGTTGCCGTGGGGCAGCGGCACGTATACCGCGGGAAGTCCCACCGCCGACACCTCCGCCACCGTCATCGCGCCCGACCGGCAGATCACCGCGTCCGCGGCCGAATACGCGAGGTCCATCCGCGACAGGTAGGGAACGGCCACGTAGGGCGGGCCGCCCGGGGTCGCGGGAACGTCGAGGGTGTTCTTCGGTCCGTGCGCGTGCAGAACGGCCACACCGGCCGCGGCGAGCGACTCCGCCGCGCCCGACACGGCCTCGTTGAGCGACCGCGCACCCTGCGAGCCGCCGAAGACGAGCAGCACCGGACCCTCGGCGGGGAGCCCGAAGTGTGCACGCGCCTCCGCGCGCAGAGCCGCCCGGTCGAGACCGGTGATCGACGCCCGGACCGGGATCCCGAGGATCTCCGCCTCCGAGCGGCCGCGAGCGGACACTCCGGAACCGGCGACCGCCGCCAGGACCCGGGCGGCGCGGCGGGCACCGATCTTGTTCGCGATCCCGGCGCTGGCGTTCGCCTCGTGCACCACGATCGGAATGCGGCGCCTGCGGCGGAGCAGACCGGGGCCGGCCGCCAGGTATGCGGGCAGCGCGACGTACCCGCCGAAACCGACGACGACGTCGGCGCCGGTCGCGTCGAGCACCTCGCGGGTGCGGCGCACCGACGCGCGTACCCGGCCGGGAAGCCGCAGCAAGTCGAGGGTGGGTTTACGGGGCAGCGGCACCGGCGGAATGAGCTCGAGCGGATAGCCTCGCTCGGGAACCAGGGTGGTTTCGAGGCCGCGCGCCGTGCCGAGAGCGGTCACCACCGCGGTGTCGTCGATCGCCTTGATCGCATCGGCCACTGCCAGAGCCGGCTCGATGTGCCCGGCGGTACCACCACCGGCCACGATCACCGACAGGGTGGACTTGTCGCCGTTCACCTACGAAATCCTCGCTCTCCTGCTCGGCCACCCGAGCTTCGCTGTTGACGTGCACCTCGTTCGGGGGTGCGGCCCTTGCCGCGTTCGGGGCGGCCCTTCTCGTATGTGACGCTGCGGGTCCGCGGGGCCATCTCGCGACCGGCCCTCCGCCGGGCTTCGGCGCGGCGCACCGCCTCGGCGCGTGCCGCGTCGGCCCGCACCGGCGAATACGCCTCCGGCTTGCGGAGACGCAGAAGACGACCGAACGGGCCGTCCTGCCCGGAGTGCAGCGCCGCGACCGCCTCCGGTTCGTGCCGCGCCGCGTTGGCGACGAGGCCGAACATGAACAGTGTGGTGGCCGTCGACGTTCCGCCGGCCGACACCAGCGGCAACTGCAGGCCGGTGACGGGCAGCAGCCCGATCACGTACCCCACGTTGATGAACGCCTGCCCGGTGATCCACACCGTCGCCGTTCCGGTGAGCAGGCGCAGGAACGGGTCGGCGGACCGGGCCGCGATGCGCAGGCCCGTGTACACGAACAGTCCGAACAAGCCGAGGACGGCGGCGCCGCCGAGGTATCCGAGCTCTTCGCCGATGATCGCGAAGATGAAGTCGTTGTGGGCGTTCGGCAGGTAGCTCCACTTCGCGCGGCTCTGCCCCAGCCCTCGTCCGAGGATCCCGCCGTCCGCGAGCGAATACATCGCCTGCCGCGACTGGTACCCGATGCCCTGCGGGTCGGAACCGGGATTGAGGAACTCGCGCACGCGAGCGGAGCGGTAGCCGGCGGTGAGCGCGAGGATCACGATTCCGCCGAAACCGGTGCCGAGGATGGCGACGAACAGTTTCAGCGGCAGGCCCGCGAACCACAGCAGCGCCATCAGGATGATGGCCAGCGAGACCGTCGTGCCGAGGTCGGGCTGCAGGATGATCAGGACGAACGCGACGAGCGCGGCCGGCACCAGCGGAACGAGCATGTCCCGGATACTGGAGATGTCGCTGCGCCGCGACGCCAGGATGTGCGCACCCCACACGGCCAACGCGATCTTGGTGAGCTCGGCGGGCTGCAACGAGAATCCCGCGACGACGAACCAGCCGCGGGTGCCCTGGGACACGGTGCCGATGCCGGGTATGAGGACCAGAACCAGCAGGATGATCGTGACCGCGAAGGCCGGGAACGACAGGGCGCGCATCACCCGGACCGGGATCTGCAGCGCCGCGTAGAACAGGCCGAGCCCGAGAGCCGCGAACAACGCCTGCCGGGTGAAGAGGGTGTACGCCGAACCGTCGGAGGCGTAGGCCTCGACGCTCGACGACGACAGCACCATCACCAGGCCGAGGACCGTCAGCAGAAACGCGATGGTGACCACGAGGTGGAACGACGCCAGAGGTCGCRACAGCCAGGCCCCGATCCGGGTGCGCGGGCCGCGCGGAGGTGCGGTGCGGGTGCGGGGACCGGATGGTGCACGCTTCGCCACACCGGGGGCGGCCGCCGTGCGAGCCGGGGACCGCTGTCCCTCAGGGACGCGTCGGGTGCGGGCTCCGGCGGAGGTCATCGCAGCGTCCTGGAGATGTCCGACGCGTCGAGCCTGCCGACGGCTTCCGTAAAGCTGTCCCCCCGGTGGCCGTAACTGGCGAACATGTCGAGCGAGGCCGCCGCAGGCGCCAGGACGACGGAATCCCCTGCCGTTGCCAGCGCAGCCGCCTCACGCACGACGACACCCATCACGGCGTCGCTGTCGGTGTCCGCCGGCAGCACCACCCGGTGCGTCGCGGTTTGCGGGACTGCACTCACACCTGCATCGTCTCCCGTTTCGACAGTGACCACGGGAACCTCGGGGGCGTGTCGCGCAAGGGACTCTGCGATCTGCATCGCATCGCGGCCGAGCAGGACGGCGCCGGCGAGGCGACCGCCCACCTCCCGGACGAGGTCGTCGACCCGCGCACCCTTCAGCAGACCCCCGGCGATCCACACCACCCGCTCGTGGGCGAGTATCGACGGGCGGGCGGCGTGCGGGTTGGTGGCCTTGGAGTCGTCGACGAACGTCACGCCCCCGACCTCGGCGACGAGTGCCGCGCGGTGCGGGCCCACGACGTGGGCGGCTAGACCTGCGGCGACGGCGTCCGGCGGAACTCCGATCGCCCGTGCCAGAGCCGCCGCGGCCAGGGCATCCATCAGTCCGGCAGGCCCGGGCGGAGTGATCCCCTCGGTCGGGGCCAGCCGCTCGCCGTCCGCGAACGCGCGGTCGACGAGGTACCCGTCCTCGACACCCAGCTCGCCCGGCGCCGGCACCCCCAGCCGGAAACCCAGGGTCCGGGCTGCGAGGGACGAGGAGAAGAGAGAGGACGCGACCTCGTCGTCGAGGCCCAGCACCGCGACCTCACCGGTCAGGGCGCGCGCCTTCGCATCGATGTACGGCTGCATCCCGCCGTGCCAGTCCAGATGATCTTCGGCGATATTGAGGATCGCGCCTGCGGCCGGCCGGACCGACGGCGCCCAGTGCAGCTGGAACGACGAGAGTTCGACCGCCAGCGCCTCCGCCCGGGGTTCGGTGTGCCGCAGGGCGTCGAGCACCGGAAGCCCGATGTTGCCGCAGGCCAGGCTCGGCAGCTCGGCCGCCTCGAGGATGGACTGCAGCATGGAGGTCGTCGTGGTCTTGCCGTTGGTGCCGGTGACCACCAGCCACCGTCGCGGCGGGCCGTAGAGCCCGGCCCGGTCCACGTGCCACGAGAACTCGATGTCGCCCCAGATCGGTACCCCGTCCCCGGCGGCGAGCGAGAGCAGCGGTGCGTCCGGGCGGAACCCCGGGCTCGTCACGACCAGCGCGAACTCGGCGACCCGGTCCCGCTCGGCGAGCAGATCGTCGATCGGGACGGTCGCGGCGCCGAGCCGCGCGCACTCGGCGAGGGCGTCGACGTTTGCGTCGGTCACGGTGACGAGCGCACCGAGGTCACGAAGAGGTTCGATGGTGGCCCGGCCGGAGACACCCGCACCGGCGACGAGGACGCTGCGACCCCGCAACCAGTCGAGCCCGCCGTGTTCCTCTGCCACGTCGTCAGCCCCCGATCGCTGCCAGGTACTCGCTGTAGAACAGCGCGAGCCCGATCGCGGAGGCGATGGCGGCCAACAACCAGAACCGGATGATCACCGTGGTTTCCGCCCACCCTGCGAGTTCGAAGTGGTGGTGGAACGGAGCCATCCGGAACACTCGTCTTCGGCTCGACCGGAACACCGCGACCTGGATCACGACCGATGCCGCCTCGGCGACGAACAGCGCGCCGATCACGACCATCAGCAGTTCGGTGCGCGTCGTGATCGACAGTCCGGCGAGCATGCCGCCGAGTGCCAGCGAACCGGTGTCGCCCATGAAGATCTTCGCGGGCGCCGCGTTCCACCACAGGAATCCGATGCACGCACCGGCACCGGCCGCGCAGATCAGGGCCAGGTCGAGCGGATCTCGGACGTCGTAGCAGCCCTTGCCGGGGCTCGTCTCGCACGCGTTGCGGTACTGCCAGAACGTGATGATCACGTACGCGCCGAGGACCAGGCTCATGGACCCGGCAGCGAGACCGTCGAGGCCGTCGGTGAGATTGACCGCGTTCGACCAGGCGCTCACCAGGAGGTAGCAGAACGCGACGAACACGACGGAGCCCATCGTGACCGTCGCGATGTCACGCACGTACGACAGGTGCTCGCTGCCCGGTGTGAGGTCGTTCGCGCCGCGGAACTGCAGCGCGAGAATGCCGAACGCCACTGCCGCGATGAGCTGTCCGACCAGCTTCGCCGTCTTGTTCAGTCCGAGGTTGCGCTGCTTGCGGATCTTGATGAAGTCGTCGAGGAACCCGACCCCGCCGAGCGCCGTCGTGAGACCGAGAACCAGCAGTCCCGATGCCGACGGCCCGTCCGCGTTGTAGCCGATGCCGATCAGGTGCGAACCCCAGTAGCCGGCCCACAGTCCGGCGAGGATGGCGACGCCACCCATCGTCGGGGTGCCGCGCTTCGACTGGTGGCTCGCCGGACCTTCGACACGGATCTCCTGGCCGAATCCCTGACGGGAGAAGGCCTTGATGAGAACGGGGGTCAGCAGAATCGAGACGGCGAGCGCGATGCCCGCCGCGAAGAGGATCTGTCTCACCGCGTAGCCTCCGAACCCTTCTGTCCCGTGCTTCCCGCCAACACCGTGTCCGCGACCTCCCACAATCCGATGGACTGCGACGCCTTGACCAGCACCAGATCACCCGGCGCCAGTTCCGCTTCGAGCAAGGCGACCGCACCGGCGATGTCGGGGACGAGGATCGACTCCTCACCCCACGAACCCTCCATGACCGCACCCTGATGCATGGCGCGGGCGGGCCTGCCGGTTCCGACGATGATCAGCCTGCTCACGTCCAGTCGGACGGCGAATCTGCCGATGGCGTCGTGTTCGACCACTGATTCTGGACCCAGCTCGGCCATTTCTCCGAGCACCGCCCAACTCCGGCGCGCCGCACCCCGGCCCATCCTGGCCATCGACACCAGCGCCTTCAGGGCCGCCCGCATCGAGTCGGGGTTCGCGTTGTACGAATCGTTGACGACGGTCACACCGTCCGGCCGGTCGCGGACGTCCATCCGGCGCGCCGAGACGGCGGCGGCACCGGAGAGGGCCTGCGCGATCTGCTCGAGGTCCGCCCCGCATTCGAGCGCCACCGCCGCTGCGGCGAGCGCGTTGCCGACCTGGTGTTCGCCGTGCACGGCGAGCTCGACGGCGACACTGCCCACCGGCGCCGTGAGAGTGAAACGCGCCCTTGCCTTCTCGTCGAGCACGATGTCGGTGGCCCGCACGTGCGCGGACTCCGACCGGCCGACGAGGACCACACGGGCCGACGTGCGCGGGGCCATGGCTGCCACCAGCGGATCGTCGGCGTTGAGGATCGCGACACCACCCTCGTCCGCCGAGGGCAGCGACTCCGCGAGTTCGCCCTTGGCGGCGGCGATCGCGTCACGCGAACCGAATTCGCCGAGGTGCGCCGTACCCACGTTGAGGACGACCCCGATCTTCGGGGGTGCGATGTTCGCGAGGGAGGCGATGTGGCCGCGGCCGCGGGCCGACATCTCCAGAACCAGAAATCCCGTGTCCGCGTCCGCGCGCAGCGCGGTCCACGGGTGGCCGAGTTCGTTGTTGAACGATCCGGGCGGCGCGACGACGGGGCCGAGGGGGCGCAGGACGGCGGCGAGCAGATCCTTGGTCGACGTCTTTCCCGCCGATCCGGTGACGCCGACGACKGTCAGCCCCTTCGCGGTGAGGCCGTCGACGGAGGCGCGCGCGAGCTTCGCGAGGGCCGCGAGCACGGCGGCGCCCGATCCGTCGGTGTCGTGTTCGAGAGCCATCGCCTTGCTCGGGATGTCGCTGGGCGTCGGGGTGACGACGATCGCGGGGACGCCGACCGGGCGCGCGGCCAGGACTGCGACCGCACCGGCCTCGACCGCCGACGCCGCGTGATYGTGGCCGTCCACGTGGGCGCCGGGCAGGGCGAGGAACAGCCCCCCGGCGGTGACCTTGCGCGAGTCGAACTCCACCGTTCCCGTCACCTCGGCCGACGGATCGGCGACGTCGTGCAGTTCGCCGCCCACGATCTCGGCGATGCGAGCGAGTGTCATCGGGATCATCGCGCTCCTCCGACCTGTCGCTCGATCGCGTCGCCCAGTACGTCGCGGTCGTCAAATGGGTACTTCACCCCGTGTATCTCCTGACCGATCTCGTGTCCCTTGCCTGCGACCAGAACCACGTCGCCTGCCTGCGCCCAGCCGACGGCGTCGGCGATCGCCTTCGCTCGGTCCGCTACTTCCCACACCTGTCCCCGCTCGGATTCGGGCACTCCGAGAGCGCCCTCGCGGACCGCGGCCCTGATCTTCGCCGGATCCTCGGTGCGGGGGTTGTCGTCCGTGATGATCAGCAGGTCGGCACCGCGCGCGGCCGCGGCGCCCATCAGCGGCCGCTTGCCTGCGTCGCGATCGCCGCCCGCACCCACGACGACGGCGACGCGACCGCGCACCTGCTCGCGCAGCGTCGCGATCACGGCCTCGACCGCTGCGGGCTTGTGCGCGTAGTCGACGACGGCGAGGAAGTCCTGTCCCCGGTCGATCCGCTGCACCCGGCCCGGCACGTCGACCCCGGCGATGCCCCGGGCGGCGTCGCGCGGATCGACACCCAGCGCCGCGCACAGCGCGACGGCGAGGGAAGCGTTGGCGACGTTGTACTGCCCCGGCAGACGGAGCTCCACGTCGAGTGTCGTGCCCTCGGCCGTGGTGAGCGCGAAGGTCTGCGAGCCCGAGAGCGACACCGTCGCCGGGCCCGCCGTCCACACCGCGCCCTCGCTGTCCGGCGTGGTCGCGACCGTCGTCACGATCGAGTGCGCACCGCGGGCGACGTCGGCCATCCGCTGTCCCCACACGTCGTCGATGCAGATGACGGCGTGCTGGGCGTGCACGGACGAATCGGCCGCGAAGAGCCGCGCCTTCGCGGCGAAGTAGTCCTCGAAGTCGCGGTGGAAGTCCAGGTGGTCCTGGGAGAGGTTCGTGAAGGCGCCCACATCGAAGCGGACTCCGTCGACGCGGCCGAGCGACAGCGCGTGGCTGGACACCTCCATCACGACGGTGTCGATCCCCTGCTCGAGCATCACGGCGAACAGGGCGTGGAGCTGCGGCGCCTCGGGGGTCGTCAGTGCGCTCGGCACCCGGCGGCCACTCATCCGGGTCTCGATGGTGCCCACGAGACCGGTCGTCCGCCCCGCGGCGGTGAGCGCGGCTTCGACGAGATACGAGGTCGTGGTCTTCCCCGACGTCCCGGTGATGCCGATGACCTGCATCTTCTCCGAGGGCCGGCCGTAAATGGTTGCCGACAGCTCACCGAGGACGCCGCGTGGGTCGTCGTGGACGAGCACCGGCATGTCCGAGCCCAGCGCGGACACCAGCGCGAATCCGGCCTCGTCGGTGAGGATCGCGGTCGCGCCGCGTGCGAGAGCGTCGGCGGCGAATTCCGCGCCGTGCGCGCGGGCCCCGGGAAGGGCCGCGAACAGATCGCCCTCGACGATCCCCTGGGCGCGGAGATCCACCCCGGTGACGATGACGTGCTCGGCGGTTCCGGTGGGTGCCTCGACCCTCGCTCCGGCGAGCGCTGCCAGAGCGCTCACCGTGGTACGGACCGGCTGGGCGGGGCGAAGGCTGTCTGTGACCTTCACCTCCACTGACGCCGACTGCGGGCGGGACGGAACAGGCACCGGGCTCCTCTCGGATGTCGACTCTCACTGACAACGGCATAGTGCACGGATCGATACAGCGTGCTACCTCGGCAGTTCCCTGCGTCCACGGGAAAGTCCGTGTCCACTGAACGGCCGACGTGTCAGATTACCGCGAGCGCTCTCGGAACCCGATTCGGCCGACCTTCGCTCAATCGGCCTGCAGCACCAGCCTGCGTCCGGGGTCCGGGGACATCGGCACGCTGTCGCGCTGCAGCATCCAGGACGCGACGTTGTGGAACAGCGGCGCCGCGGATTGGCCGCCGGAACCGTCCGCGCTGCGTGTCGGCGCGTTCAGCATGATTCCGACGACGTACCGCGGGTTGTCGGCGGGGGCGATCCCGGCGAACGTGATCCAGTAGTTCGAGTTCGAGTAGCACTTGCAGGCGGGGTCGACCTGCTGGGCGGTGCCCGTCTTGCCGCTGATCTGGTACCCGTCGACGGCTGCCTGCACCCCGGTACCGCGCTGGTTGCCCGTGTCGTTCTGGGTGACGGAGCGGAACATGTCACGGACGGTGGACGCGGTCTGGGGGCTGACGACCGTCACCTCCTCGGGCGCCTCGGTCTCCGTCCGGTTCCCCGACGCGTCGACGGTCGCCTTGACGATGCGCGGCGGGATGCGAACGCCGTCGTTGGCGATCGCCTGGTACATGCCGGTCATCTGCAGCAGCGTCATCGACAGGCCCTGACCGATCGGCAGGTTCGCGAACGTGCCCCCCGACCACTGGTCGCGGCTGGGGACGCTGCCCGCGCTCTCGCCGGGTAGTCCGACGTCGGTGCGCTGGCCGAGCCCGAACCTGGACAGCATGTCCGCGTAGCGGTCCTCCCCCACCCGCTGGGCGAGCATCAGGGTGCCCACGTTCGAGGACTTCCCGAACACACCCGTGGCCGTGTACGGGGCGACCCCGTGGTCCCACGCGTCCTTCACCGACACACCCGACATCTGAATGTTGCCGGGAACTTCGAGAACTTCGTCCGGTGTGGTCAGCCCGTACTCGATCGCGGCGGCCGCGGTGACGATCTTGTTGACAGAGCCCGGTTCGAACGGCGTGCTCACCGACAGGTTGCCCATCTCCGCGGTCCGCGGATTGTTGCCCACCCCGATCGCCGGGTTGAACGTGCTGTCGTTCGACATCGCGAGCACCTCACCGGTGTGGGAGTCGAGCACGACCGCCGAGGCGTCCTTCGCACCGGACTTGTCCTTGGCCATCTGCACCTGCTGCTGAACGTAGTACTGCAGGTCGGAGTCGATGGTGAGCTCGACGCTCGACCCGTCCACCGCCGGTTGCTTGTCACGCCAGCTGCCGGGAATCACCGCGCCGTCGGAGCCCCGGTCGTAGGTCTGGGAGCCGTCGGTGCCTGCCAGGGTGGAGTCGAGCGAGTCCTCGAGGCCGAGCAGTCCGTGGCCGTCCCAGCCGGTGGCGCCGACGAGGTTGGCGGCAAGGGATCCGCCCGGATACTCGCGGATGTCCTGGCGTTCGAGTCCGACCTCCGGGAACTTGTCGCTGATCTGCGCCGCGATGTTGGGGTCGACGCTGCGCGCGAGATAGACGAACGTGTCGTCGCCGTGCAGTTTCTCCTTCAGATCCTTCTCGGGTGCGGCGTCGCCGAGCCGGTCGTGGATCTCCTTCGCGATCGCGTCGAGACGGGAGTCGACGTCGGGGGCGGTGTCGCTCTTGGCCTTCGCCTCCTCGAGTTCCTTCCGCACCCGTGCGGGCTGGAACGTCAGGGCCTTCGCTTCCATCGTGAACGCAATGGGGTTGGAGTTGCGGTCGGTGATCGACCCGCGCAGCGCCGGATCCACCTCGGTGGTGGTGCGCTGGTTCGCCGCCTCCGCGGACAGTTGTGGTGCGTCGATGACCTGGATCCACAGAAGCTGCACTGCGGCGAGGCCGAGCGCCAAGAACATCACCAGGCGTCCGTACCGTTGCCTGAACGGAAAGGACGCCGAACCGGCGCCCTTGGGGCGCCGGGGACGACTTCTCGGTGCGCTTCGATTCACCGGCGACCGCCGGACGGTGGAGCAGTCGTCGGAGCGGTGGTCGAGGGGATCACGGGAACCAATTGTTCACCCTGAGCTTGGATCTCCGTGCCATTGCCGGGCTGCGGCGTGGCGCGCGGCGACTGCGTCGTCGTCCCGCGGTTGGGGGCGGTCGCGACGGCGTTGCCGCGCTGGGTGGGCGGGACGGCGACATCCAGCGGCGGCACGGGTGCACCGGACGCCGGGGCCGGCTTTCCGACGACCTCGACGCTGCCGTCGGGATGGACGACGAGGCGAGCGGGATCGTTGGCGGGCACCATGCCGAGCTTGGCCGCTTCCTCTGCCAGTTTCGGGGCGGAGTTGGCGGTCTCGACGTCACGCTGCAGCGCGGCCTTCTCCTCCGCGAGTGACTGGTTGTGAGCGCGGGCGGCGCTCAGCTGGTACGAGTCCTCGGCGGAGCGGGTGGTCAGCAGCAGTGTCATGGCCAGACCCATGGCGAGCAGAACGAGGATCGTCGCCACGAACGGGATGCGGGCGGTGAGCGTACCGGTGCGGTTCTTGCCGGAGACGGCGATCGCGGACCCACTGTGCACGGCCGCACGCTGGGTGCGCTTCTTGTACGCCCGCTCAGCCGCGCCCGTCCGGTTGGCCGCCCGCGCGGGCCGCATCTCGGTGGAACTCACCTGAACCGTCATGCCGCCGACCTCCTGGCAATTCTTTCTGCAGCGCGCAAACGCACCGGGGCTGATCGTGGGTTCTCTTCGACTTCCTGTTCGGACGCCCGCTCCGCCCCTCGTGTGAGGATCCGGAACTCCGGTCCCATCCCCGGTAGTTCGACAGGAAGCCCCTCGGGGCTCTTCGACTTCGACCTGGGAGTGATTTCCTGCTTGACGACCCGGTCTTCCAGGGATTGGTACGACATGAACACGACGCGTCCCCCGACGGTCAACGCGTCGAGTGCAGCCGGGACCGCGGCGCGCAGTGAATCGAGCTCGCCGTTGACCTCCACTCGAAGGGCCTGGAACGTCCGCTTGGCGGGATGTCCCCCGGTACGGCGGGTCGCCGCAGGAATGGAGCGGTACAGCAGTTCGACCAGCGCTGCGCTGGTGGTGAACGGCTCCTTCGCGCGCTGCCGGACGATCTCCGACGCGATCTTGCCCGCGAAGCGCTCCTCGCCGTACGTGCTGAGGATACGAGCGAGATCTCCGTGGCTGTACGTGTTGAGGACCTCGGCCGCGGTGATGCCGGTGGTCGGGTCCATCCGCATGTCGAGGGGCGCGTCGATCGAATACGCGAACCCCCGATCCGATTCGTCGAGCTGCATCGAGGAAACGCCGAGGTCGAAGAGGATCCCGTGCACCGACTCCTGCGCGGGCAGGCCCGCCTGGTCGAGCGCGTCCTCGATGCCGTCGTAGCGGGTGTGCACGAACGTGATGCGATCGGCGAACGGTGCGAGCCGTCCGCCGGCGATCTCGAGCGCGTGCGGATCACGGTCGAGGGCGATGAGCCTCAGCTGAGGGTAGGTCCGCAGGAAGTGCTCGGAGTGTCCGCCGAGACCGAGGGTCGCGTCGATCATGACGGCTCCCCCGCCCTGCGGGTCGTTCACGGTGAGGGCGGGACCCAGCAGTTCGTCGGCGCGGTGAAGCAGAACCGGAATGTGACCGAAACCATCGGCGGGCGAGGAATCTTCCCCCTCGTGATCCACCATGATCCCTCCGGCTCCTGCTCTGTGGTGCGGGTGAAGCGCCCGGTGCCGGGGTTCAYTGCTCGAACTTCTCTTGTCGGCCAGTTGCCGTGGCGAATGCTTCGAGGTCCCTGCCCGAAATGAAAACCTGGCGCTGGGGAAGTGCGTCAGGGTTCCGTCGGACAGAGGCCTCGCGGCATTCGCGGGGACGCGGTCACGCTCAGACGATCTCGCCGAGCACGACTCCTGTTGCCTGCGAGTAGTTCTCCTCGTTCGCCTCGACGTAGGTCTGCCAGGCTTGCGCATCCCAGATTTCGAGGAAATCGACCGAACCGATCACTACGCAGTCCTTGGAGAGACCCGCGTAACGACGGTGATCTGCCGAGAGGGTGATGCGCCCCTGGGCATCTGCGTGCTGCTCGTCGGTACCTGCCGCCAGTCCGCGAACGAAGGCTCGCGCCTCCGGATCGCTTCTCGACGCGGCCGCGGCCTTGCGTGCGAGAGCGGTGAACTCTTCCCGGGGATACACCGCGAGGCTGTGATCCTGACCCTTGGTGACCATCAACCCTCCCGCCAGCGCATCCCGGAACTTTGCGGGCAACGTGAGCCGCCCCTTGTCGTCGAGCTTCGGCGTGTAGGTACCGAGAAACACTCGACACCTCCCACCGCGTTCATATCGAACGCCGTATGCCCGGGCGGTTCACCTTCGCTCCCCGCTGCGCACCACAGTACCCCACTTTCCCCCACCCACAAGGTGGATAACGGCGTGTTGTTCCCCAATTTGCCCAATACTTGCTGGTCAACGCTCATTGCAGATGGTGGGGGAAAATTCCCGACGTGATCACCGCCACGAGCGGAGCCGATCGGGCTCGTCCCCACAACAGGGCAGGATGGCGCAAAAGCCCAGGTGAAAGCCCAACGCGAGGGGGCGGCGCCCCCGTCTCGCGGTTCGTCGCGGAGCAGAGGGGGGAAAGTGGGGAAACGGGGTGGGTGAGGGTCGGGATTCGTGGGCGGGACGGTTCACTGGCCCCACCGGATCGACCCGCCTCCGCACCCGGGCGACCCGGGACCGGGCCCCGACACAGCAGTGGCGGCGCGGCATCACATGCCACGCCGCCACTGGGCTGCTGAGCGGGTAGTACTACTCCTGCTCGAATCTCTTCTTGAAGCGGTCTTCCATTCGCGACGAGAATCCGCCACTCTTGCGCCCGCTTCGGGGCTTACCGCGATCGGCACGGCCGGTCTCACCTTGCGTGGTCGAGCCACCACGTGAGGACTGTCCGGACTTGCTCTTTCCTCCACCCCACAGGAGGAGGACTCCGGCACCGAACATGACGATGAAGCCGATCAGGCTGATGACGGGAAAACCGCCCGGCTTGATCGGAAGGGCGACGCCGGCGATGAGCAGGACCAGCCCCAGAACGAACAGGGCCACCGCCTGCAATCGACGACGACTCGATGCCGCACGCATGCGACCGCCTCGCACAGTGGAGGCGAACTTGGGATCCTCGGCGTAGAGAGCGCTCTCGATCTGGTCGAGCATGCGCTGCTCGTGCTCGGAGAGTGGCACGGTACCTCCCCCGGCACTGGAGTGTTGGCCACCGCCTCACGGTGCGAGACGGTGGGTAACCGACTTTGGCGGCTACCTAGATTTAATAATACGAGCAGTTCGATCCCCGTACCACCTACTCCACGTACGAGTTCCCGACCAACCTTACGGACTCCCGCACCGAACCCCGTTCGGGGCACCGCAATGTCGCGGACGTCCCACCGTTTTCCCGCCGTTTCCGGGCCCGCCGCCGACTAGGACGCCCGCAGATCGAGACCCGCGCCACGTCCGATGTGATCTTCGACGGCCTGGAGAAAGCGTCCGACCTCGACGAAGAACTCGTCGGCCTCGAGATCGGTGAGGGTTCGCGACATTCCCGCCTCGATCGCGGCGCGGGTGGCGGAGTGCCCGGCGAAGTAGTCGGCCCAGTTCACGAATTCGGGCGCCGCGTCGGCCATGAGAACCCAGGCGTTACGCGTTCGTGTCCGTCTGCGCCCCGCCGCGGGCCCCTCGACGGCGGCCAGCACTGCGCCCGCCCCGCGGAGCGCGGCCAGATACGCGCTGTGGAATCGATCCGCCGGCCCACCGGCCCCCACCGATTGAGCGAGGAGCGCGTCGGCGCGATCGAGCAGCACCGAACCCCGCCTGGAGCCCGGGTTGCGTACGTCACCCGGTCGGCGTGAGTTCCCAGAGGTCGGTCCCGTGACCGGGTTCGTCATCACTTCGAACACCTCCAAAACCCCGGTGCAACCACCCCGCCGGGCGTAGTCAGGTCGTGAGTTCGGGGGCCGGCGATGCTCGCTTCCCTCGAGCATCGCCGGATCCCCGCTATCGAACATCTGTTCGACCTATTCAATATAGCTGGACCCACCGACACGTCGTCAAGAGAAAGGTGAGACCGGTCGACACGAACGCTGACCAGACTCCGCTCGTGGTCGAACTCTCGGCCACCGAGTTCCGCGACCGCCTGCACGAGGCGCTGTCGATCTACGTCGCCGCCATGGGCTATCCCCACGGCACCGAATACCACCGGGCGCCGATGTGGAACGAGCACCTGCAGCGTTCGGGGTGGCGGGGCGTCGGCGCGCTCGTCCCGACCGGTGACGGATCCACCGACAACGGGGCCGCCCGGCTCGTCGCCGTCGCCTACGGCTACCGCGGGGCGCCCGAACAGTGGTGGCACCAGCAGGTCCGTTCGGGTCTGCGCCACACGGGGTGGACCCGGGACCAGATCGACGTGATCCTCGGCAACTACTTCGAACTCACCGAACTCCACGTCCACCCGGACGCCCAGGGACACCGACTCGGCGAGACCCTGCTCCTCCGCCTCCTCGAACGCAGGCCCGAACGCGGGGTGCTGCTCTCCACCCCCGAAGTGGCGGACGAGGACAACCGCGCCTGGCGGCTGTATCGCCGCCTCGGCTTCAGAGACGTCCTGCGCCACTTCCGATTCGCCGGGGACAACCGGCCGTTCGCGGTGCTGGGACGCGGGCTTCCCCTGTGATCGACGCGGTGGTGGTGGGGTCGGGACACAACGCCCTCGTGTCGGCGTGTTACCTCGCGCGATCCGGCTGGTCGGTCGAGGTGATCGAACGCGACACCGTGCTCGGCGGCGCGGTGTCCACGGTGGAACGCTTCCCCGGGTACAAGGTCGACCGCGGGTCGTCCGCGCACATCATGGTCCGTCACACGGGGATCGTCGAGGAACTCGATCTCGGTTCGCACGGACTGCGGTACCTCGACTGCGATCCGTGGGCGTTCGCCCCCGCCCCGGCGGGTACGGATCGGCCGGGCATCGTGTTCCGCCGCAGCCTGGATGCGACGTGCCGGTCCATCGAGGAATCCTGCGGCGCCGCGGATGCCGACGCGTACCGCCGGTTCGTGGCGGTGTGGGGTCCGCGCAGCGCACGCGTCATGCGCGCGTTCTCGAACCCGCCGACCGGGCCTGCGCTGCTCTCGTCGTTCTGGGGGCTCGACACGGGCGGCGGCGGCAGCGACCTGTCCCGGCAGTTCCTCGGTTCCGGCGACGCGCTGCTCGACGAGTACTTCGACGACGAGCGTCTCAAGGCCGCCCTCGCATGGTTCGGCGCCCAGTCCGGTCCGCCGATGTCGGAGCCGGGGACGGCGCCGATGGTCGGATTCGCGGCGCTGATGCACACCATTCCGCCCGGCCGTGCCGTCGGCGGCAGCGGAGCCCTGACCGCGGCTCTCGCCGCGAGGCTGCGGGCCGACTCCGGGACCGTCTCGCTCGGCGACTCGGTGGTCTCGTTGAGCCGCGACGGCGACTCCTGGACGACGCGGACGGCGTCCGGGCGGGAGATCCGCTCACGGGCCGTGATCGCGGGCTGTCACGTGCTGACCACACTCGGCCTGCTCGAGCGCGGCGGGTACGACGCGCAGACCCTCCACCGGTGGCGTCGCCGGATCCGCGTCGGCCCGGGGATCGGGATGGTGGTGCGGTTGGCCACCGACGCCCTCCCCGCCTATCCGAGTGCGCCCGACGCCTCGGTCACCCACGGGCTCCAGCTACTGGTCTCGGATCGCGCGCACCTGCGGCTCGCGCACGGCGCGGCGCTCGCCGGGGAACTCCCGCCGCGGCCCGCGGTGCTGGGAATGAGCTTCAGTGGCCTCGACCCCACCATCGCACCCGAGGGCAGGCACCAGGTGACCCTGTGGTCGCAGTGGCAGCCGTACCGGCTGAGCGGCGGCAGGCGCTGGAGCGACCTCGCCGGACCGGAGGCCGATCGGATCGTCGCCGAGATCGACGCGCTGGCACCCGGTTTCGGTCAGTCCGTCCTCGACCGGCACGTGCAGTCGCCGCAGGACCTCGAAGACGAGATGGGGTTGCTCGGCGGCAACGTCATGCACGTGGAGATGTCGCTGGACCAGATGATGATGTGGCGTCCCCTCCCCGAACTGTCCGGGCACCGGGTGCCGGGCGCCGACCGCCTGTACCTCACCGGCGCCTCCACCCACCCGGGCGGCGGGGTGTCCGGCGCGAGCGGTCGCAGCGCCGCACGCATCGCGCTCCACGACGACCGGCGGGGCCTGGGACGCCTGCGACGCCGGCGATGACCTCCCGCCTGCCCCTGATCCTCGCCGGCGCGGCGGTCGCGGCGCAGATCGTCTACCCGCTGGTGCACGGCAGTACCCGCGACGTGGTCACCGTGCTCGTCGTCGCGCTGCTGGCCGCGGCGTCCGTCACCCACGCGGCCGTGACCCGGGGTGCCCGCTGGACGGTGGGACTGGTGCTCGTCACCGCAGGGCTCGGTCTGTGCTCCGAGGTCGTCGGCACGGCCACCGGCTTCCCCTACGGCTGCTACGACTACAGCGTCGACCGGCTTGGGCCCGCACTCGCGGGGGTGCCTCTCGTGGTGCCGTTCGCGTGGACGGCCGGGTTCTATCCGGTGTGGTGTGTGGCGTCCGTGCTCGCGCGCGGTCCGCGTCGACGGCTGACGCGCATCGCGCTGACGACGATCGGGGTGGTCGGCTGGGACCTGTACCT
>NZ_JBFUGT010000101.1:0-21646 GCF_056402775.1 Rhodococcus sp. P3_B8 | reverse complement strand
GACCGCACCTGGCAGCAGATCATCATGGCCGCCAACACCCCGATGCTGCTCAAAGCCGGGCTCGTCGACGGCAACACCCACGCCGGCGTCCTCGCCTCCGGACAGGTCGTCGGACTACTCGACGACCTACCCACCTGCAAGGACCTCATCGACGGCATCGTCGCCGACGCCATCAAACGCATCGACGCACTCGGCGCCCTCCGCACCTGAACCAACGGGACGCTCGTTCGATCTGACGCAACGAGCGTCCCGTTCGTCCGGCTAGGGGGTGGCGGCAGCCTTCGCCGCGCTCAGCTGGATGACGCGGCCTTCGCCGCGATGCGCGCCCGGACCTCCGGCCGTCGCAGCGGGGGCACCGTCTGCGGCGGCTGCTTCCGCGGCGGCAGTGCCGCGAGCAGCTTCGTGGTGGCCTCGGTGACGACGGCTACCGCCTCCTCGAAGGGCTCACGGTTGGCGTCCGACAGCTTCTGTATCCCGCTGACCTTCCGGACGTACTGCCGCGCCGCCGCCTCGATCTCCTCCGCGGTGGCCGCCGGTTCGAGTCCGCGCAGCTCGGTGATGTTTCGGCACATGACTCGACGATAGCGCCGCCCGGCCGTCTCCGCGGCTCCTCGGCGCTGGGCGAATGTACCTTTGGGCGCACCTGAGGCGCCGGAAGGTACATTCGCCCGCCGGGGTGGCGCTGCCTCAGCTGCGGGCGGGCTCCAGCGCGTCTTCGTCCGCGGGCACGACGTCCGTCTCGACGTCCGGGAGCGGGGTGCGGGACCGTGCGGCCACGACGGCCGCGCCGAGCAGGACCAGCGCGATGAGGCACTGCGAGCTTCCGATCACCTCACGCACGGCCGCCTCCACCCAGCCCGACGACGAGGACTGCAGGACGAAGTTCGGGCCGATCAGGAAGATCAGGGTCGCGGCGCCGATCAGGGGTCGCCAGCTGCGGTACTGCGGTGCGATCAGGATCGGGATCAGCAGGATGCTGTACGCCCAGTGGTGGGTGACGGCGAACGGCGCGGCGAGCAGCGATGCCAGGGCGACGATCGCCAGCGCGATCAGGTGCTCACCGGAACGGGTGAAGCGGTACGCCGACCACGCCGCGGCGGACACGATGACGGCCGCGCTGAGCACCCAGAGAATGCTGGCCAGCCGGCCTTCCGCCCCGAGCCGCGCGATGACGCCGGTGACGGCCTGGTTGCGAAAGAAATCGGGCGCGCCCGCACGGCCGGTGGCGAAGAATTCGGTGGTCCAGAACCACACCGACGACTGCGGTAGCAGCCAGAAGCCGAGGCCGACGGTGACCAGGATCGTGGCGAGGGATCGTCCGATCGCGCGGAAGTCGCGGCGGACGAGCAGGACCAGGAGAAAGGCCGCCGGAGTGATCTTGACGGCCGCGGCGAGACCGATCGCGACTCCGCGGAACCTCTTCGGGATCGCACCGGTGCAGTCGGCGACCACCAGTGCCATCAGGATGATGTTGATCTGACCGAAGTCGAAGTTCGAGCGCATCGGTTCGAGGAGAAGCACCGGGCCCATCGACAGCAGAGCGAGAAGTTCGGGGCGTGCGACGTCGAGCTTCGACAGCGCCGCCTTGACCATCCACCACACGAGTCCGAGGTTGAGGGCGCACCACAGCGCCTGCAGGACCGCTGGGTCGATCTCCGCCATCGGCGCGAAGAGGATCGCCGCGAAGGGTGCGTAGATGAACCTGAACCCGGAGCTGCTCGGGAAGTCCGCGGAGTAGAGCGGCAGGTCGCTGACGAAGGCGTAGCCGGCGTCGCGGAACACGGAGAGGTCCATCAGGTAGCCCGTTGCCGCGTCGAACTCTCGGTAGGCCACCGCACCCAAGGAGAGGACGCCCACGAGGAGCGTGACGGCGTGGAGACGATAAGCCCTGAACTTCGATTCACTCTGTAACAAGAATTTGTTCTTTCATGATCGGCGTCGTGGTCAACGATCCACCGTAGCGGGCCGTGACCCAATCGTGACAAAGGCGAGGTCGCGGTGCCCGAACCGCGCGCCTTGTCATGGTTTATTTAGACTGATATATTTCAACTATGCCTGCGCGCGTCCTCGACAATCCCCTCGTCCTGCCGGTGCTCGGCCTGCTCCTCGAATCGCCGATGCACCCGTATCAGTTGGAGGTCACGCTGCGCGAGCGCAGCGAGGAGGGCCAGTGGCCGCTCAATCGCGGCTCGCTGAACAATGTGGTCGCGGCCCTCGCCTCGGCGGGCTGGATCGAGGAACACGAACGTGCGCAACGGGAAGGTCGGCCCGCCCGCACCGTCTACGCCCTCACCGAGGCCGGGCACGCGGAACTCGTGAGTCGGCTCGACCTCCAGATCCGCAGTGCCGCACGAGAGTTCTCCCCGTTCTTCGCGGCGATCAGCTACCTCGGCGCGCTGGGACGTGAGGGCGCCGTCGACGCGCTCACCGAACGCGCCGAACGACTCACCGCGAGAATCGAATCCGACGAGGCAGGGCTCACCCGAGCGCTCGATGGCGGAGTGCCCGCGCTGTTCGTCGTCGAAGCGGACTACGCACTCCACGCTTCGCGGGGCGAACTCGCCTGGCTCGCGTCGACGATCTCCGACATCCAGGCGGGCCGCCTCACGTGGCCCGCACCGCAGACGAAGGACACGCGGCCGTGAGCCCCCGATTCGGCATCTACCCCGGTCAGCCGGTCCCGAACGTCCCTTCGAGACGATTCCGCGATCCGGGATGGACGAGACGCGCGGCGCTGACGAGCCCCCGCGAGGACCACGTGCGGCGCCGGATCATCAGGCACGGTTCGGTGCGCTCGATGTGGAGGAGCCGGCATTCCTCGGGCGACGCGAGGATCGCTTCGACCACGTGCTCGCCCCTCGTCAGGGGAGCCTCCACGCTCAGATAATGATTGGGCGTCTGCTGGGTGAAGTCCTGATCGAGATACCCGGGCGCCTCGGCGGGATTGACGAACCGGTCTTCGAGCTGGATCGGTGTGTCGTCCTCGTAGTGGATCATCAGCGAGTGGAACACCTTGCCGCGGATCGAATCCCGAATGAAGGCGTTGGCCGGATCGGCGTCTTCCTCACGCACGTACACCACTTCGGTTCGATGGCGGTGTCCGCGTTGCTGGATCTCGTCCGCGATGTTCTTGACCTCGAACAGCGGCGACGCCGTCTTCGTGGCCGCCACGAACGTCCCCACACCCATCAGGCGCACCACGAGACCCTCGGCGCTGAGTTCGCGCAGCGCGCGGTTGATGGTCATGCGGGAGAGGCCGAGAGCGCCGACGAGCTGATTCTCCGAGGGCAGCTGATCGCCCTCCTGCCAGCGGCCGGCATTGATCTGCGACACGATCAACTGCTTGACGCGTTCGTACGCCGGGGCCGACTCCGTCCCCGGTCCGTTGTACAACGCAGCAAGCTCCGCGTCGACTACTGCGATCTCCACCACTGACACCCATCCCTCTGCAACACCGATGAACTTCCCGTGCAGTCGGCCGTTGCAGTCTATCGGCCGACTGCACGGGTAAACCCTCATCGCGCGGTGCGCCTCGTGTCACCTCACCATGCTGCGCAGTTGCCGGGTTGCGACGGAGAGGGCCGCCAGGTCGTGCTCCCCCGATTCCGTGACGGCATCGAGCGTGTGGCGAGCGCGCGCCAGCCGGGCGGCGTTGCGGTCCTCCCACTCCCCGATCTTCTGTTCCGCCGTGTCCACGGCTTCACTGCCCGAGATCACGTCGAGGCACAGTGCCCGGACCGTGTCGTACAACTCGTCGCGCAACGACAACCGGGCCAGCGCGTTCCACCGGGTTCCCCGTCCCAGCTGCGAGACCCCCACCAGGAGGTGCACCAACCCGAGGCACTCCCCGAGCCGGTAGTACACCTCGGCCACGTCGCGGGGATCGCGTTGGGTGATGTCGGCGATCTCGACGATGTCCAGCAGCGCGAACCGGTCCAGGAGCAGTTGCACCCGTCCGGCCAGGTCCGCGGGGACACCGCGGGCCACCAGCGCGGCCGTGCGACTCCGGAGATTCTCCGCGTCCTCACCGCAGAGCCAGCCCGCGACGTGCGGTGTCAGGTCCGCGACGCGGTCACGGAATCGGGCGATCTCCGCCCCGACCGCGAGCGGCTGGGGTCTGCGGGTGAGCATCCATCGCGACGCCCGGTCGAGCAGCCGCCGGGTGAACAGCGTGAGGTCGTCCGAGAGCGCGGCGTCGAGGTCGGCGTCCCGGATGTCGCGCCGGAGGGACGGCAGGTCGAACACGGCCGACACCACGGCGAACGCTCGCACGGCGTCGGCGCTGCTCGCCCCGGCCTCCTCGCCCAGCCGGAAGGCGTAGGTGATGCCGCCGTTGTCGACGACGTCGTTGGTGAGGACCGTCGCGACGATCTCCCGGCGCAGCGGATGGTCGCCGATGGCGTCACCGAAGGACTCCCGGAGCCTGCGCGGGAAGTACCCGGCGAGTGCGTCCGAGAATGCCGGGCTGTCGGGCAGGTCGCCGGCCAGCAGGTCCGACTTCAGCGCCAGCTTCACGTGCGCCATGAGGGTCGCGAGTTCGGGCGAGGTGAGTCCCGCCTCCGCGCGCTCCCGGGCGGCGATCTCCTTCCTGGACGGCAGCACCTCGATGGCGCGGTCCAGACCGTAGCGGCCTTCCAGATGGCCGATGAGCCGTCCGTGCACCGTGAGGGACGCGGCGGCGTCGGCGCGGCACGTGCCCAGCACGTCGTTCTGGGCGACGTTGTCGGAGAGCACGAGACGCGACACCTCCCCGGACATCTCGGCGAGCAGACCCGCACGGTCGTCGGCAGCGAGACGGCCGCCGCTGACCAGGGCGTCGAGCAGAACCTTGATGTTGACCTCGTGGTCGGAGCAGTCGACGCCCGCCGAGTTGTCGAGCGCGTCCGTGTTGATTCGCCCTCCGGAGCGGGAGAATTCGATGCGTCCCAGCTGGGTGAAGCCGAGGTTGCCGCCCTCACCGACCACCCGGGCCCGCACGTCGGCACCGTCGACGCGGACGCCGTCGTTACCCTTGTCCCCCACGTCGAGATGGGTTTCGGTGCCCGACTTCACGTATGTTCCGATGCCGCCGTTCCACAGCAGGTCCACTGGTGCCCGCAGGATCGCGCGGACGAGGTCCGGTGGGGACAGTTCGGTGGTCCCGGGGCTCAGTCCGAGTGCGCGCCGCGCCTCCTCGCTGATCGGAACACTCTTCCTCGACCGTTCCCACACACCGCCGCCGGCGCTGATCAGGCCGGGCGCATAGTCCGCCCACGACGACCTCGGCAGCGCGAAGAGCCGTTCCCGTTCCGCGAATGATGTGGCCGCGTCGGGGTTCGGGTCGAGGAACACGTGCCGGTGGTCGAATGCGGCGACGAGCCGGATGTGCGGGCTCGCGAGCATTCCGTTGCCGAACACGTCGCCGCTCATGTCGCCGATCCCGACGGCCGTGAACTCCTGCGACTGGGTGTCGACACCCATTTCGCGGAAGTGCCGCTTCACGCTCTCCCACGCACCCCGGGCGGTGATGCCGAGCGCCTTGTGGTCGTAGCCGACGGATCCGCCCGACGCGAATGCGTCACCCAGCCAGAACCCGTACTGCGCTGCAACGTCGTTGGCGATGTCGGAGAACGTCGCGGTGCCCTTGTCCGCGGCGACGACGAGGTACGTGTCGTCGCCGTCGTGCCGCACCACCCGCGGCGCCGGGATCACGGCACCCGTCGCGAGGTCCACGTTGTCGGTGACGTCCAGCAGTCCGCTGATGAAGCTGCGGTAGCAGCGAACCCCCTCCGCGCGCTGGGCGTCGCGATCGCGCAGCGGGTCGCCGGTGGGAGCAGGCGGGCGCGCGACGACGAACCCGCCCTTCGCGCCGACGGGCACGATCACCGAGTTCTTGACCGCCTGCGCCTTCACCAGGCCGAGCACCTCGGTGCGGAAGTCCTCCTTGCGGTCGGACCATCGCAGGCCTCCCCGTGCCACGGCGCCGAACCGCATGTGCACGCCCTCGACCCACGGCGAGTAGACGTAGATCTCGAAGCGGGGCCGCGGCTGCGGCAGTTCCGGGATGCGCTGCGGATCGAACTTGAACGACAGGACCTGACGTTCCCGGCCCGAGGGGGCGTAGCGGTTGGTGCGCAGCGTCGCCAGGACCACGTTCAGGTAGGCGCGCAGGATGCGGTCGGCGTCCAGGCCGAGGACGTCGCCGATCGCCGTTTCCAGCGACGCGATCAGTTCACCGCATTCCTCGGCGCCGTCCGGATCAGTGCCGTCCGGATCGAACCTCGCGGCGAACAGCCGGATCAGTGCCTGGGAGATCTCCGGATGATCACCGAGAACCGTCGCGATGTGGTTCTGGCTGTACGGGAATCCACCCTGAMGCAGGTACCGCGCGTACGCCCGCAGCACCTCCACCTCACGCCAGTCCAGGCCCGCGCGGAGTACGAGTTCGTTGAAGCTGTCCGTCTCGGCGCGAGATGCCCAGGCCGCGGCGAACGTCTCCGTGAAGCGGCGCGGCAGCGCGTCGTCCACCGGCCCCGGTGACGCGTAGCGGATCCCGAACTCGTACATCCAGCACACCGTTCCGCGACTGTTCGCGACCGTGTACGGGCGCTCGTCGAGGACCGCGACCCCCATGCTCTGCAGGATCGGGAGAACATCGCTGAGGGAGGCGGATGCACCGCCGACGAAGAAGGTGAAGCGCCAGTCCGCCGCGTTCGCGTCGAGCCGCGTGTCGATCGCGCCGTCCGTCAGTCTCTCGAACACCACCAGATCGGCGTGGGCGCGCCGGGCGTCGAAATCGTGCTTGTACACCTCCGGGAAATGCTCCGAATAATGGGCGAGGAGATCACGTTCGGCTGTGTCGAGTTCGTCGCGGAACCGGTCGTCCCAGGTCCGGCAGGACCGGGAGATTCGACGCTGAATCTCCAGTCGCCGGGTGTCCGTCACCTCGGTGTCCGCCGGGACCCGCATCGTGAAGTGCACCATCGCGAGCGGGTACTCGGACACGTTCGTGGTGTATTCGACTGCGGTGCCGTCCAGTTCGTCCAGCAGGACGCGCTGGGCCGCCAGACGCGTCCGCGTGTTGTACCGATCGCGGGGAATGAACACCAGCGCCGACATGCTCTCGCCCGGGACGTCCGTGCGCAGGAAGAGGTGAATGTGCTCGCGCGCGGTGATGCCGGCGACCTCGGTGAGGGCCGAATGCAGCGAATCCGGGCTCGCCGCGAACAACTCGGTCAGCGGCAGCGCCTGCACGACCTGCAGGACGGCCTGCCCGGAGAAGGAGTCGATGTCGAAACCGGCACGGTCGAGCAGGGCCCGCACCCGGCGTCCCGCACCCGGGATGTCCAGGACGTTCTCGTGCCTGCCCGCGGGGGTGAACGCGCCGACGAAGCGGTGCTCCACTCCTCCGGCCCTAACTCCGACCACCGACGGGTACGACGACCGGTGCACGGACACCGGAAGCGCCGCCTGCCCGATCGCCAGGACGGGGCCGGGTTCCGCGGCCGGCGCCCGATCGCCCTCCCGGTCGTGGAGCACGCCGAGACTCTCCTCGGGTGCACCGTCGTCGCCGTACCGCGCGTACCCGAGGACGGTGAAGTTGCCCGCCTCGCACCAGCGCAGGAAGTCGGCGGCCTCGCGGAGTTCTTCGGACAGCGAGTCCTGCCCGGTCTGCGAGTCGAGTTGGTCGGAGACCTGGATCTGCAGTTCGCGCATGCGCGCCAGATCCCGGTCCACCCGGCGCACGTCGGCGAGAACGGTGTGCAGCGCCGCGACAAGTGCGGCGACGACGGAGTTCGCGGTGTCGGAGCGCAGACCCACGTGAATCCACGACTCCGCCGTCCCGGAGTCGGAGATCGGCAGAAGGTCGGTGAGGGTGCCCGACTCCGAGCGGCGGGCGACGAGGACCGGATGCAGAACCTCCTCGATCGGGGCGCCGACCCTGGCCGCGGTCAGCAGTACCGATTCGACGAGCAGGGCCATGTCGTCGGTGACGATCTGCACCGCGGGCCCGATCCCGCTGGGGTCTGCGGCGTCGATTCCGCGCACCACCGCGGTCCCGGGGTTCCGGTTCCACCCGGTCTCGAGATGTGTGTTCGCGATGCGATCACGCGCCTGCGGATCTGCGCCTTCGGCGGAGGGATGACCGGCGGTGCGGAGGTAGAGGTCGCGGAAACGCTCGGGCGCTTCCGGAGCGGAAAACTGCTGTTCATCGCGCTCGAGCGAATGTGAGGACGTCGAAATTACTCTCATGTCAGTACCTTCCGTCGGAAGCATCGACACTCCCGACTGGTGCAGTGGTGGGCCGGCACGCCTCTCGGCTGGGTCCTTGGAGAACGCTTGACAGGGGGTTGTCTATACAGGACTATACATCTAAGGCGATAAAAAACGTGAGTCAGAGCACACTGGATTCAGGACATGGGACAGAGCACCCGGGACCGACCAGCTGCCGGACTCGTCACAGAGAGACAAGGCCTATGACACACGAGGGACCTCCCGAGATCAGCCTCGCGCCGGAGCGTCGCACCATCGACGTCGTCCCGGACGACGAGCGTCACGGATCTCCGCGCAGCCAGTTCACGCTCTGGTTCGGCGCCAACATGCAGATCACCGCGATCGTCGACGGCGCCCTCGCGGTCGTATTCGGCGCCGACGCGCTGTGGGCCATCGTGGGCCTGCTGATCGGCAATCTCTTCGGCGGCGCCGTGATGGCGCTGCACTCCGCTCAGGGACCGCGCCTCGGACTGCCGCAGATGATTTCGAGCCGAGCGCAATTCGGTGTTCTGGGTGCCGTGCTCCCATTGGTTCTCGTCGTCCTGATGTACCTCGGTTTCGCCGCGACCGGCAGCGTCCTCGCAGGTCAGGCCGTGAACGAGATCCTCCACATCGACAACCCCACCATCGGAATCCTGATCTTCGGCGCGATGACCGCATTCGTCGCGGTGACGGGGTACAAGCTGATCCACGTCGTCGGCAAGATCGCGACCGTTGTCGGCATCCTCGGCTTCACCTACCTCGCGATCCGGTTGTTCGCCGAGTACGACGTGGCCTCGTTCGTCGGGATCAAGGGCTTCGACATCGTCACGTTCCTCCTCGCGATCTCGCTCGGCGCCGGCTGGCAGCTCACGTTCGGCCCGTACGTCGCGGACTACTCCCGCTACCTGCCGCGCTCGACGAGCGAGCGGACGACCTTCTGGTCGACGTTCGCGGGCAGCGTGATCGGCTCGCAGTGGTCGATGACGTTCGGTGCACTCGTCGCCGCCGTCGCCGGCGACGCGTTCCTCAGCGACCAGGTCGGGTGGATCGGAGGCCTCGCCGGACCGGCTGTGATCGCCCTGATGATCTACCTGGTGATCCTGGTCGGGAAGCTCACGATCAACTGCCTCAACGCCTACGGCGGATTCATGTCGATCCTCACCACGGTGACGGCGTTCAACGGGCAGTCCCGCATCTCGTCGCGGGCCCGCACCCTGTACATCATCGGGTTCGTCGCCGTGTCGATGCTGATCGCGATCGGTGCCAGCGCCGACTTCCTCAACAACTTCAAGAACTTCGTCCTCGTCCTGCTGATGGTGTTCACCCCGTGGAGTGCCATCAACCTGATCGACTACTACCTCATCTCCAAGGAGCGCGTGGACATCCCGGCGCTGTACGACCCGGAGGCCCGCTACGGCCGCTGGAACAAGACGGCGATGATCTGTTACACCGTCGGCGTTCTCGCGCAGATCCCGTTCCTCGCCCAGAAGCTCTACACGGGACCGGTCACGGACATGCTGGGCGGCGCGGACATCTCGTGGATCGTCGGCATCGTCTTCACCGGCGCCATCTACTACCCGCTCGCGCGGCGCAACAGCAACCCACCCGCGGCCATGATCTACCCCGCACACACCGCCATGGCGGATTCGCGACTGTGAATCACGCTGACACCCAGACTTTTCCCTCTTCCTCGTTCGACCATCAAGGAGTACACGACATGACCACCACGACGCCTCCGGTTTCCGGACCCCGCCACGTGTCGGCGCCCCGCGGCACCGAACTGACGACACTCGGCTGGCAGCAAGAAGGCGCCCTGCGCATGCTGATGAACAACCTCGACCCCGAGGTCGCCGAGCATCCCGACTCCCTCGTCGTCTACGGCGGCACCGGCAAGGCCGCGCGCAGCTGGGAGGCGTTCGACGCGATGGTCCGGACGTTGAAGACCCTGAAGTCCGACGAGACGATGCTGGTGCAGTCCGGAAAGCCGGTCGGCGTGTTCCGCACCAGCGAGTGGGCGCCCCGCGTCCTCCTCGCGAACTCGAACCTGGTGGGCGACTGGGCCAACTGGGAGGAGTTCCGCAAGCTCGACGCCCTCGGCCTGATCATGTACGGGCAGATGACGGCCGGGTCGTGGATCTACATCGGCACGCAGGGCATCCTGCAGGGCACGTACGAGACGTTCGGCGCGGTGGGCCGGAAGCGCTTCGGCGGTTCGCTCGCCGGCACCATCACGCTGACGGCCGGACTCGGCGGCATGGGCGGCGCCCAGCCCCTCGCCGTGACGATGAACGACGGCGTCGCGATCTGCGTCGACTGCGACGTCACCCGCATCGACCGCCGGATCGCGCACAAGTACCTCGACACCAAGGCCACCGACATCCACGACGCCCTGCGTCTCGCGATCGAGGCCCGCGACGCGAAGCGCCCGCTGTCGATCGGCCTCGAAGGCAACGCCGCGGAGATCTTCCCCGAACTGCTCGCCATGAACGCCCCCATCGACATCGTCACCGACCAGACGTCGGCACACGACCCGCTGTCGTACCTGCCGCTCGGGATCGATTTCGCCGACATGAAGGCGATGGCCGACAAGGACCCGGTGAAGTTCACCGAGGACTCCCGCGCGTCGATGGCACGGCACGTCGCCGCGATGGTCGGCTTCCTCGACAAGGGCGCCGAGGTGTTCGACTACGGCAACTCCATCCGTGACGAGGCCCGCAAGGCCGGCTACTACCGCGCGTTCGACTTTCCCGGATTCGTGCCCGCCTACATCCGTCCGCTGTTCGAGGAGGGCCTCGGCCCGTTCCGCTGGGCCGCGCTGTCGGGTGACCCGAAGGACATCGCCGCCACCGACAAGGCGATCCTCGAACTGTTCCCCGAGAACGAGCACCTCAAGCGCTGGATCACGATGGCCGGCGAGAAGGTGGCGTTCGAGGGTCTGCCCGCCCGGATCTGCTGGCTCGGCTACGGCGAACGGCACAAGGCCGGACTGAAGTTCAACGAGATGGTGGCGTCCGGCGAACTGTCCGCGCCCGTCGCCATCGGCCGCGACCACCTCGATTCCGGATCCGTCGCCTCCCCGTACCGCGAGACCGAGTCGATGCTCGACGGCTCCGACGCGATCGCCGACTGGCCGCTGCTCAACGCACTCGTCAACACCGCGTCGGGGGCGTCGTGGGTGTCCATCCACCAGGGCGGCGGCGTCGGCATGGGACGGTCCATCCACGCCGGTCAGGTGTGCATCGCGGACGGCACCGACTTGGCCGCCGAGAAGCTGGAGCGGGTCCTGACCAACGATCCCGGCATGGGCGTCATCCGGCACGTCGACGCCGGATACGACCACGCGATCGACGTCGCCAAGGAGCGCGGCGTCCGCGTGCCGATGTCCGAAGGATGACCGCAGGCCCGAGCGACCGCATTTTCGAACCACTGGAAGGAACAGCAGTGACAGCGAACACCTCCCGCTCCACAGTGCTGACCGGCATCGGCACCCTGGTGACCAACGACCCGACAGTGGGGGAAGGTCCGCTCGGGCTGATCCGCGACGCCGCCGTCGTCTTCGACGGCGGCGTGGTGGCCTGGGTCGGCCGCGCCGACTCGGCGCCGGCCGGGGACGTCGGGCACGATCTCGACGGCCGGGCGGTGCTGCCGGGCTTCGTGGAGAGCCACTCGCACCTGGTGTTCGGTGGGGAACGGGCGGAGGAATTCGCGGCGCGCATGGCGGGACAGCCGTACGCGGCGGGTGGCATCCGCAACACGATCGAGGCGACACGGAACGCGACCGACGAACAACTGCAGGCGAACACGCGGCGACTGCTGGACGAGTCCCTGCGGTCGGGCAGCACCACCGTGGAGTGCAAGACCGGGTACGGGCAGACGGTCGCGCACGAACTGCGCAGCACGAGGATCGCGGCGTCCCTCACCGACGAGGTGACGCTGCTCGCCGCTCACGTTCCGCCGCCGGAATACGCGGGGCGGGCCGACGACTACGTCGCCATGGTGTGCTCCGAGATGATCGACGCCTGTGCACCGCAAGCGAAGTGGATCGACGTGTTCTGTGAGACCGGCGCGTTCGACCGCGATCAGGCACATGCCGTTCTCACCGCCGGGATGGCGAAGGGGCTGATCCCCCGCGTCCACGGCAACCAACTCCGCGAGGGACCCGGAGTCCAGCTCGCCGTCGAACTGGGGGCCGCGTCCGTCGACCACGTCTGCTACACCACGCAGGCCGACATCGATGCGCTGGCGCAGAGTTCGACGGTGGCCACGCTCCTGCCCGGCGCGGACTTCTCGACCCGGAACAAGTACCCGGACGCCCGGGCCCTGCTCGACGCAGGTGTCACGGTGGCGCTCGGTGCGGATTGCAACCCCGGCACCAGCTACACCACCAGCCTGCCGTTCTGCATCGCGATCGCGGTGCGGGACATGCACATGACCCCGGACGAAGCCATCTGGGCGGCCACGGCGGGCGGTGCCCGCGCGCTGCAACGTGCCGACGTCGGGGTCCTGCGTCCCGGCGCGCGGGCCGATGCCCTCGCGCTGGACGCGCCGTCGTACCTACACTTGGCCTACCGGCCCGGCGTCCCCCTGGTCAGCGATGTGTGGCGGGGCGGCGAACTCGCCTGGTCCGCGCACACCGGTCACGAGAAAGCGAGGGCCCTGCGATGATGGAGAACCTGTTGATCCCCCCGCCCCCCTGGGTCGGCAGGGTGGACGGCACGTCGAGTCACCACCTCCGCTGGCACCAGGCCGTGACGCCTCTGCACGACGGCGCCGAGCCCGGCGCCTGCGTGCTGATCGGCTTCTCGAGCGACGAGGGCGTGGAGCGGAACAAGGGACGCCGCGGGGCGGCGCGCGGCCCGGACGCGCTGCGGGGCGCGCTGTCGTCGATGGCGCTCGCCGAGCCGCTCCGCGTCTACGACGCCGGCACCGTCGCGGTCACCGACAATCGTCTCGAGGCCGGGCAGATGGCGCTCGGCTCCGTGGTCGCCGCGACGCTCGACGCCGGCCAGTTCCCGGTGGTCCTCGGCGGCGGCCACGAGGTGGCCTACGGGACGTACCTCGGTCTGGCACAGGCAGCCGTCCGCACACCCAGGCGTCGGATCGGGATCCTGAACCTGGACGCCCACTTCGACCTGCGGTCCGATCCGGTCCCGAGTTCGGGCACACCGTTCCGGCAGATCCTCGAACAGGAGCATGCGTCAGGCACCGCCTTGCAGTACTCCGTGCTCGGCATCAGCCAGCCGAGCAACACCACCGCACTGTTCGACACCGCACGCGGATACGACGTCCGCTACCTCCTGGACGACGACTGCTCGGTCTCCGACCGGCACCGGGTGGCCGTCTTCGTCAGCGAGTTCCTGTCGGACGTCGATCTCGTGTACCTCACCATCGACCTCGACGTCCTTCCCGCCGCGGTCGCGCCGGGAGTGAGCGCTCCCGCCGCGTACGGCGTTCCGGCGGAGACGATCCAATTCGTGTGCGACGCCGTCGCCGCCAGCGGAAAACTCGCGGTGTGCGATGTGGCCGAGCTCAATCCGTCGTTCGACATCGACAACCGCACGGCCCGCACCGCCGCCCGGTTGATCCATCGGATCGTCACGAAACGCATCCCGATCGCGGTGTGAGGTCAGTCGGGAGCGTCCGCTCAGACCTCCCGCAGCACTGCGCGCAGCCGGGTGACGAACGCGGCGGGGTCGTGGGCGAAGCCGATGTGGTCGCCGGGGAACATAGTGGGCTCGACGCCCAGTTCGGCGGCGAGCGCCCGCGACGTACGGTCGCAGAGTTGCCCACCCGACTCCTCGCCGATCCCGACCACGACGCGGCTGGGCGCCGAGCGCAGGGCGGTGACGTCCGGGCACCAGCGGGTGGTCGGGCGCAGCATGTGCGCGTGCTGAAAGTAGTCGTCCGCCTCGGTCTGCGCATCCCGTTCGCCCGCGAACATCTGCTGGAACGCTTCCTCGGGCAGGTGGATGTTCGCCAGGGCCAGGAACTTCCTCCACGCCCCCACGACATCCCCGGTCAGGTGGGTGTCGATGATCTCGTCGGTCTTCACGCGCAGTTGCTCGCGGTCGTCGAGTAACTCGTCCAGCGGCGGCTCGTGGGCGATCACGGTGTGGACCAGCTCGGGGTGCGCCTGCACCAGCGCGAGCGCACTGACGGCGCCGCCGCTGGAGCCGAACACCACGGCAGGGCCCGCGTCGAGGTGCATCAGGAGCCGGGCGAGGTCGTCGGCGCGCATCTCCGGGGTCGAATCGCGATCCCGGTCGTCGACCGGACTGCGGTGGATGCCCCGCGGGTCCGTCGTGAGCACGGTGTAGTCGGACGAGAGCAGATCCGCCGCCGGCGCGAAGGAGTCGGCGTCCATGGGGGCGCCGACGAGCACCACGACGGGACCCGCGCCCCGCACCTCGTAGTACAGCCTGGCACCGGGGACGTCGAGGATCCGGGCGTCGGCGGTGGCGGTCGATGTGGAATTCATCGGTTCTCCTCGTTCGCGGTGGTAATTCTCGGTCGCAGGTAGGACCGCGCCCGAGGGGCAGAATCATCGGTCGAGGGGGGAAATTTCTTCCGCAGACCTGGTACAGCGCCCAGGATTCGCAGGAATCGTGGGCGTACCACTGGAAGGACGCGCGCCTTGATGACAGGATGATATCCACGCGAACGGGATCTCGATGTGAGGTCCCGGGCGGCAACTGCAGGGAGTGAACGGTATGGCGCAGGGTGTTGTGAAGTGGTTCAACAGCGAGAAGGGCTTCGGATTCATAGCGCCGGACGACGGCAGCGCGGACGTGTTCGTTCACTACTCCGAGATCTCGGGCAGCGGCTACAAGTCGCTGGAGGAGAACCAGCGGGTGGAATTCGAGGTCGGACAGGGCCAGAAGGGCCCGCAGGCCCAGAATGTCCGGGCCGTCTGACCGACGCCCCGATGACACTGTGACGAAGTCGCAGATGACGCTGTGACGACGAGGTCGCACCCGAGCGGTGCGGCCTCGTCGTCGTAGTAGGCCCCGGAACAGCTATCTCGCGAGGCCGAAGCTTCCCACCTGGTTGCCGCCCACGTACACGGCCCCGGTGTAGGTCCCGTCTGCGTTGGGGGTCATCCTGTCGGTCAGGAACCCCAGACCCGATGGGCTGTAGTCGATGACGGTGTTTCCGCTCCCGTCCTGCGAGGTCGTGCCCGCGAGCCCGGTCAGACCGAACGCGAAGTTGTTGACGACCGTGCCGCCCTGGAACGTCTTGCCCTTCCAGATCAACTCACCCGCCGGCGCGGTGGTCGTTCCCTGATAGGTGCCGGACGGCACGGCGGGTTCCGCCACGCCCGTCCCCGCGCCGGCGAGAACCGCGCCGATCATCGTTCCCGCGGTGACGATCCCTCGTGTGATCGTGCGCATGAAGCCTCCCTCTGCAATGCCGCACGGAGTGTGCGCTGTGCGTCCGTGGTCGAGTACCCGCTCCCGTGTCCGTGGACACCGGCACCCCTGGACAAATTCGCCGGTCTCCTTCATAGTCGATATGCCACCAAGTGGCATTGTCATTTCACTAGATGGCAATTTCGATCTTCCGACAGGAGTTTCCGTGACCGATCAGCTGCTCGACGCCGCCGAGTTCCGCGGCGCAGTGCGTGCATTCGCCAACCGTGAGATCCACCCCGGCGCGGCGTTCCGTGACGAGACGCGGGAGTTCCCGGCGGAGTTGGTGAAGCGACTGGGCGAACAGGACCTGATGGGCATCTCGGTGCCCGAGGAGTTCGGCGGACTGGGCCTGTCCACCAGGACACAGCTGATCGCGATCGAGGAGGTGGCCCGCACCGACGCCGCCCTCGCCTCGATCTATACCGCGCACTACCTGGGGCTCGAGCCGATCCTCGTCGGCGGAACCGAGGAGCAGAAGAGCCGGTGGCTGCCCCGGCTCGCGTCCGGTGAACTGCTCGCCGGGTTCGCCCTCACCGAACCGGACGCCGGCTCCGACATCGCCTCGATGCGCACGACGGCGCGGCGCGAGGACGACGGGTGGCACCTGTCCGGTTCGAAGACGTACATCTCCAACGCCAAGGAGGCCGACCTGGTCGTCGCCTTCGCCAAGACCGATCCGTCCGCAGGCTTCCGCGGCATCACCGCGTTCGTCCTCCCCCAGGGCACTCCCGGCGTGAGTTACTCGGAGCCCCAGGACAAGCTGGGCATCCGGTCCGCACCCACCTACACCGTGTACCTCGACGACGTGGTGCTTCCCCACGACGCCGTGGTGGGAACGGAGGGCCGCGGCGGCAACATCGCGCTCACCGCCCTCAACCGCGCCCGCGTCGACGTGGCGGCGATGGCCAACGGAATCGCCCTGCGCGCGTGGGAACTGGGACGCTCCTACGCGGCCGAGCGCAAACAGTTCGGACACCCCATCGCCGAATTCCAGGCGATTCAGCTGCTGCTGGGCGCGTGCGACGCGCAGCTCGTAGCCTCCCGCGTCACCGCGGACTGGGCGGCGGACGTGAAGGATGCCGGGGCCGACCTGCGCCGCGCCGCGTCCGTGTCGAAGTACGTGGCCACGGAGGCCTGCTTCTCGATCGTCGACCAGACCGTGCAGATTCACGGCGGCGCCGGTTTCATGCGCGAATCCGAGATCGAACGCCTCTACCGCGACTGCCGGATCCTCCGGATCTTCGAGGGCACCTCGCAGATCCAGCTGCTCACCATCGCCTCCAACGCCCCGTCCCCGCACTCGACCGAATTCTGAGAGGGCCCGTCATGCCTACCCTTCCTCCCCTGGACGGCATCCGCGTCGTCGATCTCTCGCGCGTCCTGGCCGGACCGTATTGCACGGCGCTGCTCGCAGACGCCGGCGCCGACGTCGTCAAGATCGAGCCCGCTGCCGGCGAGGATTCGCGGCACCTGGGCCCGTTCCGCGACGGCGAGAGCATCTATTTCAACGTGCTGAACCGCGGAAAACGCTCGCTGGCTCTGAATCTCAAGGACGACGCGGACCGGAAGGTGCTGTTCGACCTGCTCGACACGGCGGATGTTCTCGTCGAGAATTTCCGGCCCGGCGTGACCGCCCGCCTCGGCATCGACTACGACACCGTCCACGCCCGCAATCCCCGGCTCGTCTACGCGTCCATCTCCGGTTTCGGGCAGGACGGGCCGCTCGCGGGTTCGGCCGCCTACGACCTCGTCGTGCAGGCGCTGTCGGGGATCATGAGCATCACCGGTTCCCCCGAATCCGGGCCGACCCGGCTCGGCGAATCGTTCGGCGACCTCGTCGCGGGACTGTTCGCGGCGTGGGGCATCAGCTCCGCCCTGGTCGGCACCCGGGAATCGGGTGTGGGACAACACCTCGACGTCGCCATGTTCGACAGCATGCTGGCCATGCTCCCCACCGCGCACAGCCAGTTGCAGGCATCGGGGGTCGCGCCGGCGGGAGTGGGCAATCGCCATCCCGTCTCGACCCCGTTCGACACGTACCGGGCGTCGGACGGCCTGTTCGTCCTGGCCGTCGCCAGCCAGTCCGGATTCGAGAAGCTCGCCCACACCATGGATCGCGCAGACCTTCTCGGCGACAACCGTTTCGCCGACGACACGTCCCGCACCGATCACGAACCGGCGCTGCGCGCGGAGATCGAGATCTGGGCGAAGGACAAGACGGTCGCCGAGGTGGTCGCGGTCCTCGGCGCGGCCGGACTGGCGAGCTCCGAGATCTGGAACGTGGAACAGGCGTTGTCGTCCGAGCAGAGCAGGCACCGGGGACTCGTAGAGTCGTTCGATCATCCGGTCGCGGGAACGATCGACTACGTCCGGCAGCCGGTCGTGTTCGGCGACAGCGCGCGCCCCGGGGTCCGCCGCAGCCCGCTGCTCGACGAACACCGGCAGCCCCTGCTGTCCGAGATCGCGTCGCGGTAGATTCACGCCGACACCCTCGACCGTCAGGAGAGAACCCATGGCCCCCGGAGATGTGACCCGCAGCGCGAGCCGCACCTTCGAACTGCTCGGCGCAATCACCGAACAGGGCGGCTTGACGCTCGGCGATGCCGCGAAAGCCGCAGGCCTCGCCACGAGTACCGCGCTGCGCCTGATCCGCAGCATGGAGCAGAGCGAGTTCCTGGTCCGCGGCGACGACAACGTCTACCGGGCCGGGCCGCGACTTCTCCAGATCGGCGCCCGGGCGATCAGCGACAACCAGCTGCTGTCCCGGGCCCGGCCCGCGATGGTCGCGATCGCGGAGGGAACCCGCGAATCCACGTACTTGTCGACCCACGGCCCGAAGGGCACCGCCCTGTATCTCGCGCAGATCGAGGGCACCCACGCGATCCGGCACATGGGATGGGTGGGGCAGACGGTGCCGCTCGAGGGCACGGCCGTCGGCGCCGCGCTGCGGGGTGACCTGCAGAGTGAGGGATACGCGATCGCCCACGACACCATCGAGGACCAGTCGACGGGTGTGGCGGCCCCGATCTACGACGCGGTGGGGCGGATCGTGGGCGCGCTCAGCATCATCGGGCCGACGTTCCGTCTCGACGACGCACTCTGCGCGCAGCACGGTCTCGTTCTCGTCGAGCGTTGCCGTGCGCTGTCGACCGAACTGGGCTCCCCGACCCGGTGAGCGGCGGTCAGCTGCCCATGCTGGTCCGGACGAATTCGCGGAACGTGAGGACCATCGGTTCGCGGGCCCGGCCCCGCCGGTAGATCAGCGAGAACGGCGCCTGATAACCGAACGACGCCGGCAGGATCGGACGGAGCCGGTTCCGGTCCACCCAGTACTCCGCGTAGTGCTCGGGCAGGTATCCGATGTACGCGCCGGACAGCACCAGGATGAGCTGCGCTTCCATGTTCTCCACCGTCGCCGAGGGTTGCGGGAACCCCTGGCGGGCGAGTTCCTGCTCGGACCAGTAGCCGCGGGTCACCATCCGCTGTTGCGTGATGACCTCCGGCGGCACCCGCTTCCTGCCGAACAGCGGGTGCTTGTCGCTGCAGTACAGCCAGTGCTGCTCCCGGTGCAGCGCCTGGGAGACGAGGCCGTTCATCGGTGAGGCGAACGCGCCGACCGCGACGTCGATCCGGTCGTCGAGCACGCCGACCTGCAGTTCGTGCGGGGTCTGGATCTTCAGGTCGAGGTAGACGGCGGGGTGGTCCTTGCTGAACACGCCGATCACGTCGGCGAGCGGCAGCGTGGCGTCGGTGACGGTGGAATCGAGAACCCCGATGGTGAGGGTTCCCCGGAGCTCCCCCTGCAGCGCGGCGCCGTAGCGTTCGAAGCCCTCGAGTTCGCCGAGGATGCGCAGGCATTCCTTGTGGTAGAGCTCGCCCTTGCTGGTGAGACCGAATCCGCCGCGCCCGCGGTGACACAGGACGATGCCGAGGTGCCGTTCGAGCTGGCTCATGTAGGTGCTGATCGCGGAGGCGGACAGTCCGAGTTCCTGCTGCGCGGGCGCGAACCCCTGGTGACGGACGACGGCCGCGAAGATCTGGAGGAGCTTCAGATCGGGCAGCGAGCTGCGCATCGCACTCCTCCGGCGGGGTCGAAAACAGGGTGTGAGCTGGCTCGCACCATTACTTCACGATTTTCTGAAGTGATTATTTGTATCAAGTGATTTATTTCACGTCAATGTTCTCCTACCGTCTAGGGCAACGGTCTGACGAGACCGGCACCGACGGGACCACCGCGCCCGTCATCACCGATCCGCTAGGACACGTGAAGGACGCACCATGGACATCACCATCATCCTGATCTATCTGGGCGCGATGCTCGCGTTCGGCTGGTGGGGCAAACGCCGGGCGAGCAACTCCAGCGAATACCTCGTCGCCGGCCGCCGCCTCGGCGGATTTCTCTACACCAGCACGATGGCGGCGGTCGTCATCGGCGGCGCCTCCACCGTCGGCGGCGTCGGCCTCGGCTACAAGTACGGCATCTCCGGAATGTGGCTGGTCGTGTCGATCGCCGCCGGCGTTCTCCTGCTCAGCCTGCTCTTCGCCGCGCGGATCCAGCGCCTGAAGGTCTACACCGTCTCCGGAATGCTCAAACTCCGGTACGGCATCGACGCCACCGGGGCGTCCGGTCTCGTGATGATGGCCTACACCCTCATGCTCACCGTCACCTCCACGATCGCCTACGCCACCATCTTCAACGTGCTGTTCGGCTTCGACCGGACCCTGTCGGTGGTTCTCGGCGGCCTCATCGTCGTGGCCTACTCCGCGATGGGCGGCATGTGGTCGATCACGCTCACCGACGTCGTCCAGTTCGTCATCAAGACCATCGGCGTCTTCGTCCTGCTTCTCCCGTTCACGTGGAGCAAGGCGGGCGGGTACGCCGGCATCAAGGAGCGCGTCGGCGAACAGGCACTCGGGCTCGGCACCATCGGCACCGGCACCATCGTCACGTTCTTCGTCGTCTACACCCTCGGCATCCTCATCGGACAGGACATCTGGCAGCGGGTGTTCACCGCGAAGTCGCCGGAGGTCGCACGGTGGGGCGGCGTCACCGCCGGCGTCTACTGCCTGCTGTACGGCGTCGCGGGCGCCCTGATCGGCCTGGCCGCGTCGGCCCTCATGCCCGACATCGGGTCGTCCGACGACGTGTACGCCGACGTCGCCGTCCACGTCCTGCCCGTCGGTCTCAGCGGCATCGTCCTCGCCGCCGCGGTGGCCGCGATGATGTCGACCGCGTCCGGCGCGCTGATCGCCACCGCCACCGTCGCCCGGCAGGACGTCCTTCCGCTGGTCGCCCAGATCTTCGGCCGCACACGACCCGAACTGGACACGTCCGATCCGGAAGCCGACGTGCGCGGCAACCGCCTCTACGTGATCGTGATCGGCCTCGTCAGCATCGTGATCGCCGCGCTCATCAACGACATCGTCTCCGCGCTCACGATCGCCTACGACATCCTGGTCGGCGGGCTCCTCGTCCCGATCCTCGGTGGACTGGTCTGGAAGCGCGCCACCGGAACCGCGGCCATGGCGGCCATGGCGGTGGGCACCGTGGCGACCATCGCGACGATGTTCGTCGTCGGCGACGTCATGGCGAACGAGCCGGTGTACGTCGGACTCGTCAGCGCTCTGGTCGTGTTCGTGGCCACCAGCCTGTTCACCGAACCCACCCCGGCGAACGTGATGTCCGTGTGGAACGCGCGAGTGTCGGGAAAGCCCGAGGAAGACCCGGTTCCGGTCCCGGCACCGATAGCCTGAGTGGCATCAGCGCACGAAAGTGAGTGCGCACGAGCGGGAGGAATGATCGTGCCGAAGATCGTCGACCACGACGAGCGGAGACTGGCGCTCGCCGACGCCGTTCTCGCGTTGATCGCCAGGGAGGGGATCTCCGCCGTCACCACGCGAGCGGTGGCGGAGGAGAGCGGGTGGTCGACCGGAGTGTTGAACCACTACTTCGGGTCCCGGCACGAACTGCTCCTCGCGGCGCTGCGCCGGGCCGGCGA
>NZ_JBFUGT010000100.1:0-21750 GCF_056402775.1 Rhodococcus sp. P3_B8 | reverse complement strand
AACCCCGACTTCGCGCCGCTGCTCGACACCTACCACGACCCGCGGATCGGCCAGCTCATCGACAGCGACCCGTTCTTCTCCCGGGTGGCGCAGAGCATCGAATCGGCGCGAGCCACCGACCGCAGCCAGACCAACATCGACGGCGCGGCCGCGAAGCCGGCCGGCTGATGCCCGCGCAACGAGAGGTCATCCTCAACGTCAACGTGCTGGACGTGGGTTTCCACCCGTCCGCGTGGCGGGCTCCCGACCTGCACCCGATGTCGTTCATCGACCCGGACTATTACACCGAGGTCGCGACGATCGCCGAGCGCGGCACCCTCGACGCGCTGTTCCTCGCGGACGGTCCTGCGCTCCGCGAGGATCCCGCCGTCAAGCCGACGCGGGCCCTGGAGCCGACCACCGTGCTCGGGGTGGTGGCGAGCGCGACCGAGCACCTCGGGCTGATCGGCACGGCGTCGACGACGTTCAACGATCCGTTCGATCTGGCGGACCGGTTCCTTTCCCTTGACGTCGTGTCCGGTGGACGGGTGGCGTGGAATGTGGTGACCACGTTCCACGCCGGGACCGCCCACAACTTCGGTCTCTCCCGGATTCCCGACCGCGAGTCGCGGTATCGCCGGGCCACGGAGTTCGTGGACGTCGTCACCGCACTGTGGGAATCGGCGACCACCCGGGTCCCGGTGCACCACGACGGGGAGTACTTCCACGTTCACGGCGCACTGCCCGTGCCGCCGTCGCCTCAGGGCCACCCCCTGCTCGTGCAGGCCGGCGGCTCCCCGCAGGGCCGCGCGCTGGCCGGTCGCAGCGCCGACGCGGTGTTCTCGGCGGAGCTCACGCTCGACGCCGGGCGTCAGCACTACCGGGAAGTGAAGGATGTCGCCCGCGCAGCCGGTCGGGATCCCCAGGCGGTGAAGATCCTTCCCGGGCTCGTCACGGTGGTGGGGAGCACCGAGGCCGAGGCGATCGCCCGGTACGAGGACTGGGAATCCAAGGCCGCCGACGGTTTCTCCGCCGAACGGCTGGGCGGCATGCTCGGTGTCGACCTGAGCTCCCTCGACCCGGACCGGCCGATCCCGGAGGAGTTGCTTCTCGCCCCGGTCGATCCGTCGTTCTCCGGCTCGCTGGGGTTCCGGGAGGCCGTCGTGCGGCTGGCGCTCGAGAGCCGGTATTCGGTGTCCGAACTGCTTCGCAAGGCGGGCGGCTTCGGTCACCGGCTGGTCGTCGGCTCACCCGAGCAGATCGCCGACACCATCGAGGAATGGTTCCTGGCGGGCGCGGCGGACGGATTCAACCTGATGCCGGACGGATTCCCTTCCGGGCTCACCGATTTCGTCGATCACGTCGTGCCGATCCTCCGCGCGAAGGGGATCTTCCGGTACGAGTACGCCGAATCCACCCTCCGCGAACGCTTCGAGGGCGCTCCGCTCCCCGTGAGTGGTTAGGTTCAGCGCGCTAGCCGACGCGGGTGTCGTACGTGTTTCTGTTGGCAAGCACCTCGTCCATGTGCGCCTCCGCCCACGCCTTGATCCCGCGGATGACGGAGTGGAGCGAGAGTCCGAGGTCGGTCAGCTCGTAGGTGACCGTGACAGGCACGGTCGGCGTCACCGTGCGGGTGAGCAGGCCGTCGCGTTCGAGGGAGCGCAGCGTCTGGGTGAGCATCTTCTGACTGACTCCGGCCAGCCGGCGAGACAGCTCCGAGTAGCGCATCCGCCGCGGCTCGCCGACGCAGTCTTCGTCCGGGTGTGGGCCGTCGCTGCCCAGCGCGGCCAGGACCAGCGTCACCCACTTGTCGGAGATCCGGTCGAGGAGCTGGCGGCTGGGACAGGTCGCCAGGAACGCCTCGTACTCCACCTTCGCCTGCGCCCGCTCCTGGGCCGCCGTTGTTGTCGGCATCGACCGCTCCTTCCCGAGCGGTGACCTACGCACTCTGAAGTGCGTACTTTCCATTGGAGAGTAACCCCTCCATCGTGGAGTTGCAGCACAAATCCCGGTCCACAGGAGGCAACATGTCCACCACCTTCCGCACCGCCGTCGTCCGCACCACGGGCGGTCCCGACTCCATCGAGATCATCGACGTACCCGTCGTCGAGCCCGGGCCGGGCCAGGTCCGGGTCGAGATCGCCGGGGCCGCGGTCAACCCCGTCGACCTGGCGCTCGCCGCCGGGGTGTTCCACCGGCTCGGGCTGATCGACCAGCCCGACCACACCGGCCTGGGCTGGGACTTCGCCGGTACCGTCACCGCGGCTGGTCCGGACGTCGACATCCCGGTCGGCAGCCGCGTCGCGGGGCTGGTCGCCGGCTTCGACCGGGACTTCGGCACGTACGCCGAGCAGCTGGTCGTCCCGGCGAGCGACACCGCTCTCGTGCCGGACGGCCTCGAACTGGCCACCGCCGCAACGGTTCCGCTCAACGGCCTCGCTGCAGACCAGCTGGTCGACCTGCTCGGTGACGGTGGAGGCCGGAGCCTGCTGGTGACCGGGGCCGCTGGGGCGGTCGGGGCGAACGTCGTGACACTCGCCCAGGACCGCGACTGGCGGGTCACCGGACTCGCCCGCGCCGAAGACGAAAAATTCGTGCGCGGCCTCGGCGCCGACTTCACCACGCAGACAGCGCGCGCCTGGGACGCGGTAGCCGACGGTGCCGCACTCCAGGAACAGGGCCTCACACTGGTTCGCGACGGCGGCGTCTTCGTCGGCGTGCAGCCGGGCGCGGCACCGGCAGGGGAACGCGGCGTCACCGTCCGGGTGCTGGTGGCGCAGCCCGACGGTGCCCGGCTCGCCCAGCTCCTCGACTCCACCGCGAGCGGCCACCTGCCGGCGCGGGTGCACGCCGTCGTACCGCTCGATCGGGTCGCCGACGCCCACCGCGCGATCGCGCGGGGCGGCGTACGCGGGAAGTACGTCCTTCAGCCCTGATCTCCGCCACCCCGGCCGCAACGCTCGACTTTCCGTAATGATTGACGGCATGGAGAACACGAGCGCCGCACCATGCGACACGGTCCGAGAGTCCTACTCGGCCAGATCCCAGGAGTACACGGACCTCTTCGGCTCCGTGAGTTCGACACACCCCTCCGATCGGGCCCTGGTGCGCAGCTGGGCCGCCACCCTGACAGGTCCGGTAGTCGACGCCGGGTGTGGTCCGGGGCAGTGGACGGATTTCTTGGCCGAGCGCGGACTGGCGGCGAGCGGGATCGATCTGGTTCCCGAGTTCGTCGAACGAGCTCGCCTGCAGTATCCCCACCTCTCCTTCGACATCGGCGGCTTCGAGACAGTGGACGCCGCGGACGAATCACTCGGCGGTGTGCTGTCGTGGTACTCGCTCATTCACCACAGTCCGCAGGACATCCGGACTCCGCTCGCCGAGTTCGCGCGCGTGATTCGGCCGGGCGGCGGGTTGTTGGTGGGCTTCTTCGAAGGAGCAACCGTGGAGACCTTCGACCATGCCGTGACCACTGCCTATCGGTGGCCGGTGGCGGAACTCGGCCAGGAGTTGGTCACGGCCGGCTTCGAGGTGATCGAGACCCATACACGAACGGGGAGCGGCCACAGGCCGCACGGCGCCATCACCGCACTCCGGCAGCACACCCGGTGAGACCCCTTCTCGGACTGGAGAATTGCTACCCGGTTTGCCGGAGGCCGGTACGGGCAAGGCAGATGTCGGCAAGCTCGTCGAGCGACAGGGGAAGCACCCGGGCGAGGGCCGCGACAGTCGTGAATGCGGGTGTCGCCATCCGCCCGGTCTCGATCTTGCGCAGAGTCTCCGGGGAGATCCCAGCCTCCTGCGCAACCTCGGCGAGGGTGCGATCCCCGCGCGCCTGCCGTAGCTGAAGACCGAGGCGCTTACCTGCGGCCAGCTGTTCCGGAGTCAGAGGAAGACGCACCATGCGAGCAGTCTAACTCCGCAGCGGTATGAAAATACCTCTACATCGTCTAGGGTGGTATTTTAATACCGATTTTGGCCTATCAGGAGGAGTAGTTGGTGCTGGAACTGAAAACACCACAGGAGATCGCTGCGATGGACGTCACCGGCACGTTCCTAGCCGAGTTGCTCGACGATCTCGAACACCGCGCGGGCCCGGGTGTGAATCTGCTCGAGCTCGAAGAACGCGCCCGCCAGCTGATCGCCCAGCGCGGCGCCACGTCGTGCTACTGGGACTACGCGCCGTCATTCGGGCGCGGGCCGTTCCGCAACGTCATCTGCCTGTCGGTCAACGACGCCGTACTCCACGGCCTGCCGCACGACTACGTGCTGCAGAACGGAGACCTGCTGAGCATGGACATCGCAGTGTCCATCGACGGGTGGGTCGCCGACTGTGCCCGCAGCATCATCGTCGGTGATCCACGACCCGAGGACGAGCGCCTCATCGCAGCCACCGAGAAGGCCCTGACAGCCGGCATCGCCGCCGCCGTACCCGGCAACCGGCTGGGCGATATCTCTGCCGCGATCGGCGCGGTCGCCGCCGAGTACGGGTACCCGGTCAACACCGAGTTCGGTGGTCACGGGCTCGGACGAACCATGCACGAAGATCCGCACGTATCGAATACGGGACGTGCGGGCCGGGGACTCACACTGCGACCGGGACTGACCCTCGCCCTCGAACCGTGGTTCGCCGCCGGCACGGACAAGATCGTCTACGACCCCGACGGGTGGACCATCCGCTCGGCCGATGGATCGCGCACCTCGCACAGCGAACACACCATCGCGATCACCGACGGCGCGGCGCTCGTGCTCACGCGCCGGGAACACGTCGCCGCATCCGCACTGTGATCAGTGGCGTCAGCGCCCGGTGGCGCCGAGGGCGGCGGAGCGTCCGGATGCCAGGCGGGACCATTGCGCGGTGGGCCGTCCGTCGGTGCGCATGATGTCCCTCGTGCCGGGCTCCCAATGCTGGGGCCAACCGCTCGGCGAATCCTCCCACGTTTCCTGACGGCCGTACGCGGTCATGTCGAGCAACCCGTACGTCGGAGCCATCGGTTCCAGACCGCGGCCGCTGGTCCAGAACGTCTCGAACACCCTGTCATCCTGTCGCAGATAACAGACCAGAGGCGCCGGGGACCGTGGGCGATCGCCGAGCAGGGCATCCGCCGCATCCTGCGCGGAATACCAGGGCACGTCCCAACCCATGAAGTCGCGGTATCGGACGCTCACGTCGTACGGTCCCTGGCACAGCGTGGCGTACGTGACGTCGCGCGAGTGCAGGTACGACAGCTCGCGCACCTGGCCGTTGAAGAATGTGCAGCCCTCACATTGTTCGGCCGCGGGGTGGCCGGCGTGCCACATGTGGAAGTACGCGATCAACTGGCTGCGGCCCTCGAACACGTCCAGCAGCGGGACCGGCCCGTGCGGGCCGACCAGGGTGATGGCGGGGTCCACCTCGACCATCGGCAGTCGCCGGCGGGCCGCAGCAATCGCGTCGCCTTCGTGGGTGTGCGTCTTCTCCCGGACCCGCAGCGCATCCAGTTCGGCCTGGTAGGTCGCGCGGTCGACGACGGACGGGGTTGTTTCGGTGTTCACGACACTTTCCTTCCTTTTGGTGGGCTTTCACCTCACCGACGAAGGATTCCGTCCAAGATCGACAACAACCGCACAATGATCTCGAGATTTCTTCAGAGCTCGCGCAGGCGGCCGGTCAGGTAGCGGCGCTCGGCCTCGGTCGGCGCCAGCTGCAGGGCTTGCTCGTACGCTGCCTCGGCCTCGGCGGGGCGGCCGTCCCGGCGGAGCAGATCGGCCCGGGTCGCGGGCAGCAGGTGGTAGCGGTCAAGCCGGCCGGATGCCGTGATCTCGTCGACCAGGGCGAGGCCGGCCGGAATGCCGTCGGCCATCGCGACCGCCACGGCGTGGTTGAGATCCACCACCGGGGACGGCGCCAGTCGCGCCAACTCGGTGTACAGGGCCGCGATCTGCGGCCAGTCCGTGCTCGCCGCGTCAGGCGCGGTGACGTGGCAGGCGGCGATCGCGGCCTGCACCTGGTAACCACCGATGCGCCCCGATGCCAGCGCCTGGTCCAGCGTTGCCACACCTTCGGCAATCAGCGCATGGTCCCACCGAGACCGGTCCTGGTTCTCGAGGGTGACCAACGCTCCGTCGTCGGTGCGCGTCGCGCGCCGGGACTCGTGCAGCAGCATCAGCGCGAGAAGGCCACGCGGCTCCGGTTCCTGGGGCATCAGCCGGATCAAGAGCCGGGCCAGGCGGATGGCCTCGGCCGTGAGGGCCCGCCCGTCCTCCTCGTCGTAGCCCTGGTTGAAGATCAGGTAAAGCACCGCCAGAACCGCGGCCAGTCGCGGTGAGAGCACCTCGACGGGCGGGACCCGGTAGGGAATCCCGGCCTCGTGGATCTTGCGCTTGGCGCGGACCAGGCGCTGCGCCATCGTGGACTCGGCGGTCAGGAAGGCCCGCGCGATCTCGGCGGTACTCAGACCGGCCAACGTCCGCAGGGTGAGCGCGACCCGCGCCGGAAATGGCAGCGCCGGATGGCAACAGGTGAAGATCAGCCGCAGCCGCTCGTCGGGGATCTCGTCATGCGGCTCGTCCGGGTCGCGGGTCAGCACGGCGAGCTGGCGTACCTTGCCCGCACCTGCCGCGTCGCGGCGCAGCCGGTCGATCGCGCGGTTGCGCGCCGTCGTGGTGAGCCAGGCGCCGGGGCGGCGCGGAACGCCGTCGCGCCGCCAGTTCGTCAACGCGGAGGCGAATGCGTCCTGAGCACAGTCCTCGGCCAGATCCCAATCCCCCGTCAACCCGATGAGAGTCGCAACGACCTGCCCCCACTCGTCCCGGAATGCCGCATCGACCGCCGCACGCACTCGGTCATCGGGCGCAGTCATTCCCAGACAGGGCGGATTTCGACGCCGCCCCAGTGCGCGTAGGGATGGCCGGCAGCGATCTCGATCGCCTCGTCCAGGTTCGCGCACTCGACGATCACGAATCCGCCGACGAAGTCCTTGGTCTCGGCAAACGGCCCGTCCGAGACCAAAGTCTCACCGTCGCGGACCCGGACCGTCGTGGCATCCACCACCGGTCGCAGCCGCTGGCCGACGAGCATCCCGCCGCGTCGTTGCAGATCCTCCCACCAAGTCTGATGCACCGGATCCGCCGCGAGCTCCTCGTTCGTCGGCGATACCGACTCGTCGTCGCAGATCAGTAGCACGTACTTCATACCTGCGATTTTGCCTGACCGGTGTCACGGCGGGCGCCGGATCGGCCTACGCCGGCGTCCGGACGACGGTGAGCGCGGACTGCTGGCGGAGGGTGAAGCCGAGACTTTCGTACAGGCGGATCGCCGTCGTGTTCGCCTGCGCGGCGTGCAGGAACGGTCTTTCCCCGCGGGCGCGGATCCCTGCTCCGACGGCGCGCACCAGCCGGGCACCGAATCCGCGTCCCCGGAAACGCTCATCGGTGCAGACCGCGCTGATCTCCGTCCACCCGGGCGGATGCAACCGCTCGCCCGCCATGGCCACCAGTTCACCGTCGACACGAAAACCGAGATACGTCCCCATCTCGATGGTGCGCGGAAGATACGGTCCGGGCCGGGTGCGGCCGATCAGGTCCAGGATCTCGGGGACATCCGCCGCGCCGAGCACCTCGGCGTCGGGGTCCGGTGCGACGTCCAGCGCGGTGCCGTCCATCTGCACCAGGCCGAACGAGTCCACGACCTCCCAGCCCTGAGGCGGGGTGTGCCCGAATCCGCGCAGAGCGGCCGTCGACGACGACCCGAGCAGTGCCGCGAGATCCGCCCACTCCTCGTCGCCCAGCGTCGCCGGGTGGCCCACGTGCGGCGCGACGTCCGGGTGGTACCGCGCCACCCGGCCCGACCATGTGGCGAAATGCGCGTGCGCCCCGCGAAGGGATTCACGGATGGCGTCGTCCAGGGGATGAACGTCTGTATCGGCCGGCGCCGTCAGTTCCGTGGTCATCTCACCCCGTGTCAGGACGCGACGGTGCGCAACCAGCGGAACCGGCTGCGGTGGAACACGATCGGCTCGATCTCCGACTGCACCCTGAGCTCGTTGATCCGCAGGACCACGATCGCGTGATCCCCCGCGGGCACCTGCTGGGTGACGGTGGTGTCCAGCCACACCGATGCTCCGTCGATGAACAGCGCACCGCCGTCGGTGGTTTCGGTGTCGAGGCCCGCGAACCGGTCGCCGGTCTTCGCGGCGAGCACACGGGCGGCGGCGTCGTGCGCTTCCCCGAGCACGCTGATCCCGACGTGGGCGAGGTCCGCGAGTTTCGGCCATGTGGTGGACGTGTTCTGCACGCAGAACGCGACCAGTGGCGGCTCCAGCGACACGGGCACGAACGTGCTCGCCGCCATCCCGACGCGCTCACCGTCGACTTCGGCGCAGACGGCGACGACGCCGCTCGGGAAATGTCCGAACGCCTCCCGGAGCGAAGTCTTGTCCAGTGTGCCGTCTGCCTGCGTCATGAGAGTTCCGTCCGGGTCCGGGCCGCCGCGGTCAGGATCGAACCCCATCGCTCGGCGTAGTCGGTGATACGTGTGTCGGTCGTGTAGGTGGTGTCGATGAGGTACAGGCCGGGAGCGGGGGCCGTCGCGCCGAGTTCGACGAGCACCGGCTTGAGCAGCAGGTCCGGCGCCATGGCGTGCGCGGGCCCGGCCCCGAGCATCAGCGGCACCACCACGACGTCCTTCAGGCCGTCTCCGGTCGCGAACTGGTCGAGGAACAGCTTCAGCACGCCCGTGTACGACGCCTTGAACGTCGGGCTGGCGAACACGACGAGGTCCGACGACGCCACCGTCTCCACGGCCGCCGCGACCTTGTCGTCACCCCACCCGAGCAGACCTGCCCCGAGTTCGATCACGTCGACCGTGGAATCCGCGGCGGCGCCCGTGACCGCGGTCGCGACCAGACCGGCTGCATCCAACGTCCGCGAACCGGGCTTGGGATTGCCCGCCACTACCGTTACCTTCATCGCTACATCACCTCTCGCGTGTCTACCCTGCCACCCTAGAGCACGCAGCCGGTCCGGTCGAATACCGCAGGGCAGGAACGGAAGTCGGGACACTCCCCTTCGAATCACGGCGATCCGAACCATTCCGCGCGGCGCCCGGAGGCGCTACCTTGCCCGTGGCCACACTCCGTGGTCATCCGATCGATCGTGGGGATTTTCCGTGAAGTTCAGCCGTTCTCTCGCCCTTGCCGCCGTGCCACTCCTGGCGGCACTGACTGCGTGCTCCGGTGGATCCGGCAGCGCCGACGGCGACACGGTCCGGATCGGAACCACCGAGGCCGGCGACCGCTCATGGGAGATCTTCGAGGACAAGGCGAAGGACGCGGGTATCACGCTCGACGTCGTGAACTTCTCCGACTACTCGCAGCCGAACATCGCCCTGTCGCAAGGGCAGATCGACGCCAATCTCTTCCAGCACCTGCAGTTCCTCGGCGAGTACAACACCGGCGCGGACGACGACCTCACCCCGATCGGCGCCACCCAGATCGTGCCGCTCGGCCTGTACTCGCAGAAGCACCGGAGCCTCGCCGACATTCCGCAGGGCGGCGAGATCGCGATCCCCAACGACCCCAGCAACCAGGCTCGTGCCCTGTTCGTGCTGAAGGGCGCCGGCCTGCTCACGCTGACCGGCGACAACCCATCCCCCACGCCCGCCGACATCGACACGGCTGCGTCCAAGGTGAAGGTAACCCCGGTCGACGCCGCCCAGACGGCGCTGTCGCTCGCATCCGTCGACGGCGCGATCGTCAACAACACGTTCCTCGAGCGTTCGGGCATCGAGCCCCAATCGGCTCTCTACAAGGACGACCCGTCCAGCCCCGCCGCCGAGCCGTACATCAACACGTTCGTCACCCGCGCCGAGGACAAGGACAACGCGACGTACCTCGAACTCGTGAAGATCTGGCACGACCCCGAGATCCAGGCCGCCGTGCGCGGGGAGTCGAAGGGAACGTCGGTCGAGGTCGAACGCGACGGTGCCCAACTGCAGCAAATCCTGTCGCGGGTCGAAGAGGGAATCCGTTCGGCCAAGTAGATGACACCGATCGTCCGATTCGAATCCGTCACGAAAACCTTCCAGTCGGGAAAGAAGACCCTCACCGCTGTCGACGCCGTGGATCTCACCATCGAGAGGGGTGAGATCTTCGGGGTCATCGGCTACTCGGGCGCCGGGAAGAGCACGCTGGTTCGGCTGATCAACGGCCTGGAACGCCCGACCAATGGGCGTGTCGTCGTCGACGACGTCGACATCACCGCGCTGTCGGAATCGAAACTCCGGCACGTGCGCGCGAAGATCGGGATGATCTTCCAGCAGTTCAACCTGTTCCGCTCGCGGACCGTCGCCGGGAACGTGGCCTACCCCCTCGTCGTGGCCGGCTGGCCGCGACAGAAGCGCCGCGAACGCGTCGCCGAACTCCTCGAGTTCGTGGGCCTCTCCGACAAGGCACGGGCCTACCCCGACCAGCTGTCCGGCGGGCAGAAGCAGCGCGTCGGGATCGCCCGCGCGCTCGCGACGTCGCCGGACCTGCTGCTCGCCGACGAGTCCACCAGCGCCCTGGACCCGGAAACCACACAGGACGTACTCCGCCTGCTCCGCAAGGTGAACCGGGAACTCGGGGTCACGATCGTGGTGATCACGCACGAGATGGACGTCGTCCGGGCCGTCGCGGATCGTGTCGCCGTGCTGGCGGAGGGTCGCGTCGTGGAACTCGGCACGGTGTTCGACGTCTTCTCCGAACCCCAGGCGCCGGCGTCGAAGAGCTTCGTGAGCACGATCCTGCGTAACCGCCCGGAGCCCGCCGACCTGGAACGGCTGCGGTCGCGTTTCGGTGGCCGGATCGTCACCGCCGACGTGCGGGACGGCAGCCGGATCGGCGACGTCCTCTCCGACGCGGGAGGGCACGGCGTCCGGTTCGAGATCGTCTACGGCGGCATCACCACCCTGCAGGACCGCTCGTTCGGCAGTCTCACACTCGAACTCGTCGGTCCGGACGACGGCGTCGACGACGTGATCCGCCGGTTGCGGACCGTCACCGACGTCGAGGAAGTACAGGCATGACCACGAACTGGGACAAGCTGCGCCCCGTACTGTTCGAATCCATCGGCACGACCGTCTACATGGTGGTGATCACCCTGGTGGTCGGTGGACTGATCGGGCTCGTGGTGGGCACGCTGCTGTATGCCACGCGGAAGGGCGGGATTCTCCAGAACACGGCCGCCTACACGGTGCTGAACATCCTGGTGAACATCGTTCGGCCGATTCCGTTCATCATCCTGCTCGCCGCACTCGGGCCCGTGACCCTCGCCGTGGTGGGCCGGACCATCGGAACCGAGGCCGCGATCTTCGTGATGATCATCGCGTCGTCGTTCGCCATCGCCCGCATCGTGGAACAGAATCTGGTGACCGTCGACCCCGGCGTGATCGAGGCTGCCCGCGCGATGGGCGCGGGACCCCTGCGGATCATCGTCACCCTGCTGATCCCGGAAGCCCTGGGCCCGTTGATCCTCGGCTACACGTTCGTCCTCATCGGCATCGTCGACATGTCCGCGATGGCGGGGACGATCGGCGGCGGCGGACTCGGCGACTTCGCCATCGTCTACGGCTATCAGCGCTTCAACTGGCAGGTGACCCTCGTGGCCACCCTCGTCATCATCCTGCTCGTCCAGGCCTCCCAGTTCTTCGGCAACTGGCTGGCGCGAAAGGCGCTGCGCCGCTGACCCGTGAGTACTTGTCAACCGCCCGCGGTTAACAAGTACTCACGGGAGGCGGAGCCTCAGTTCGCGGCGACGTTCCCGCGTCACCGCGCCGCCGCTCAACGTAGGAGCCGAACCGACGAGGAGCGCCGTGTACGGGTGCTGGGGATCGGAGATCACCTGATGGGTGGGCCCGTCCTCGACGATGTTTCCGCGGTACAGCACGACGATCCGGTCGACCAGCGCCGCGACCGCCCCGAGGTCGTGCGAGATGAACAGCTGAGCGAGTTGCCGCGAGTGCCCGAGTTCGGTGAGCAGTTTCAGGATCTGGATGCGGTTGACCGAGTCGAGGGCGCTCACCGGTTCGTCGAGCAGCAGCAGCGCCGGATCGAGGACGAGGGCCCTCGCGATCGCGATCCGCTGGCGCTGCCCACCCGACAGGTCGGCGGGAATCCGCGCCGCGATGTCGGCGTCGAGTCCGACACTGCTCAGTACCGCTGCCACCCGCGACCGCACGAAACCCCGGTCGAGTCCGCCCCGCACGAGCAGTCCCTCGGCGATCGACTCGCCCACCGGAATGTCCGGATCGAGGCTCAGTAGCGGATCCTGGAACACGTATTGCACGGTCCCCGTGCGGCGGTGCGCCCTGCGGTGCGCCGTGGACAGGTCGTCGACGCGCTGCCCGCGGATCTCGATCGTTCCGGACGTGGGAGTGATCAGACCGAGAATCGTGCGGGCCAGTGTCGTTTTCCCGGAGCCGCTTTCACCGATGAGTCCCACCTTCTCACCGGCATCGATGGTCAGGCCGACGCCGTGCAGGATCTGCTTGCGGGCCCCGCGGGCCCCGCGCTCCACCCGGACGCCGGTCATGCGCAGCAACGACTCAGACACGAGCCGCCTCCTTTCCGGTGACCGACTCGAGCCCGTACTCCCGATGGTTCTCGACGAGTTGGCGGGTGTAGTCGTGCCGGGGCGCGGTGAGCAGGTCCTCCGCACGCCCGGACTCGACGACGGCGCCGTCCCGCATCACGATCACGCTGTCGCAGACCTGAGCCACCACGGCGAGGTCGTGGGAGACGAGGACGAGGGCGAGGCCCAGTTCGTCACGCAGGTCCTCGAGGAGGTCGAGCACCTCGGCCTGAACGGTGACGTCCAGGGCGGTGGTCGCCTCGTCCGCGATGAGGAGTTCCGGTTCCGCGGACACCGCGATCGCGATGAGCACCCGCTGGAGCATTCCTCCGGACAGTTCGTGCGGGTATTGGCGGTACACGGTGTCCGCGTCGTTCAGCCCCATTTTCCGGAAAAGTTCGACGCCGCGCCGCCGGGCGTCCGCGCGGGACAGCCCGAGGGTCGACCGGAGTGCCTCGGCCAGTTGTTCACCGACCCGGATGGACGGGTTCAGATAGGACGCCGGGTCCTGGAAGACCGCCGAGATGCGGGTACCCCGCAGCGGCCGCCAGTGTTTTCGACCGAGGTCGGTGAGTTCGATGCCGTCGAAATCGATCGAGCCTGCGGTGACGCCGATTCCGCCGGGCAGGATTCCGAGGATGGCCCGGCAGGTCAGCGACTTGCCGCTGCCCGATTCGCCGACGATCCCGAGGGCTTCGCCGCGCGCGAGGGAGAAGTCGACGCCGTGGACCAGTTCCGTTCCGTCGTCGAGTGCGATGCGCAGATCGCTCACGGTGAGCACGGGCCGGTGCGGGCGCATGGGTGCGGGTGCCGACGTGGCATCCAATGTGTCAGTGGACATCCGAGGTGACCTCCTGTTTCCTGCGGGCGCGTCGTTGGGGTCGGCCGGTCGCATCCCGCAGCGCGTCGGCGATGGCGTTGAGTGCCCAGACGGTGGCCACGATCAACAGCGCGGGCACGACGGGGCCGAACGGAACCTGGTAGAGGTACTGCAATCCGCTGGCGAGGAGTCCGCCCCAGGTCGGGTCCGGCGGAACGACCCCGATCCCGAGGAACGTCAGCGAAGACACGATGACGAGGCTGGCTCCGGTCATCGCCGCGAACGTCACCCCCACCGCCGGCAGCACCTTGCGCACCGCGTGGCGACGGATGATCCAGGACGTGTCGGCCCCCATCAGTTCGGCGGCCTCGACGTACTGGGAGTTGGCCACCGTCAGCGCCGCGGCACGGGTGACCCGGTAGAACGCGGGTGCGATGAGGATGCCGACCGCGAACATCGCCTGGGCGAGCCCGTTTCCGAGCAGCGCGGTCATCGCGACGGCGAACACGAGGAACGGCAGCGTGATGAGCGCATCCATCAACCGGAGGGTGAACCATTCCACGCCGCGCCCGAGGTACACCGACAGGAAGCCCGGGATCACGCCGAGGAGGAATCCGACGACGACGCATTGCAGTGCGGACAGCACCGACACGGTCGAACCCGCCAGCAGCCGGCTGAACACGTCCCGTCCGACGTTGTCCGTTCCGAGCCAGTGAGTTCCGCTCGGGCCCTGCAGGATTGCCGACGTGTCCTGCTCGAGCGGGTCGAACGGCGCGAGGGCGGGCCCGAAGACCGCGAGCACCACGATCAGCCCGAGAACGACCACCGCGGCGCGAGCGGAGTGATAGCGCAGGATTGCTGTGAGCATGGGATTTCAGTCTCTCCGCTTGGTTGCCGGCTGCAGCGCACTCTGCGCGATGTTGACGACGATGTTGCAGAACAGCACGAACACGATCGCCACGACAAGCGTTCCCTGGACGATGGGAACGTCTCCGCGCAGCGCGGAGTCGGCGGCGAGGCGACCGAAGCCGGGCATGGAGAACATGGTCTCCATCACGACGGCGCCGCCGATGAGCGTGGGGATCTTCATGCCCAGGATGGACAGCGCGGGCCCGCTGCCGTTACGCAGTGTGTGCACGAACAGGATCCGGGCCGGACTGATGCCCCGGACCACCGCGCCGGTGACGTAGTTCTGGTCCAGCTCCGCGACCAATCCGGTGCGGAGTTGTCGCGCGATGTCGGCGACGACGTCCATGCTCAACGCGATCGCGGGCATGATGATCAGCGACAGCCAGCGGCCGAAGTTCTCGTCCGGCGGGACGTACCCGGCCGACGGCAGCCAGTGCAACCCGACGCTGAGGACGAGGATCAGTCCGATCGAGATGACGAACGGCGGCAGCGTCGAGGCCACCGACGTGTAGGCGGTGATCAGCCGGTCGAGCAGGCTGCCCTTGTAGACGGCGGCGAGCACCCCGAGTCCGACGCCGAGGACGAGTCCGATGACCAGAGCCACACCGGCGATCGAGGCGCTGACGGCCAGCCGCTCGCCGATCAACTCGCTGACCGGGATCTTGCTGAACCACGAGACCCCGAGGTCACCGCTCAGCATGCTCGACATCCAGTCGACGTACTGCTGCCAGACCGGCTTGTCCAGCCCGAACTCGGCGTTGATGCGGGCGATCGTCTCCGGGGTCGCGGCGTCGCCGGCGATCCCGGCGGCCGGATTCAGCCCGCTGGCCGCCCCGAGCAGGAAGGTGATCAGGGTGGAGAACAGGAAGACCGGGACCACGATCAGCACGGTGCTCAGCACGACCCGCACCGCCGCGCCGAGCGCACCCGCCGGCATCGGGAGAGCGAATGTTCTCCCGGTGCCGGCGGTCTGGACGTCTGCGGTGGTCACGAGACCGTGACGCCTTCCCACCGCACCTGGGACGGCAGGATGTTCAGGTTCTTCAGGTCCGGGTTGGACACGATGATCCACGGATTGCTGAAGATGTAGTTCGTCGGCGACTGCTCGACCCCGACCTTGACGGCCTGCCACAGCCGCGGCTTGTACTCCGGGTCCTCGAGGGGCGTGCGGCGCACGGCGTCGAGCGCGGCAGTGAACTCCGGCGACGCGTGCGGGCCGCTGAGGTTCATGATGCCTTCCGGACCGTAGACGGCGAGCAGGTTCTGCACCGGTGATTCACGCCCGATGGTGCCGTCCGTCGCCAGCTGCGGGTTCTTCGCGATGTAGACCTCGCTCTGCCACGTCGACGATCCCGGCGGCACCACCTTGATCGTGGATTCGACGCCGATCTTCTTCAGCTGCGACTGCACCAGCTCTGCCCGGTTGGTGGCCGCCGACTGCGCGGTGATTTCGAGAGACAGCTGTCCGGGCCCGAAGCCCGCCTCGGTGAGCAGACGAGCTGCCTTGTCGGGGTCGTAGTTCCAGAGCTTCTCGATCTCGGGGTTGAAGGCGAGGTACCCGCTGGGGAACGGCTGGCTCGTCGTGCTGCCCAACCCGTTCGTGATGACGTCGACGAACGCCTGGCGGTCGAATGCGTAACGGAACGCCTCGACGACCTTCGGATTGTCGAACGGGGCCTTGTTGAGGTTGATGGAGACGTCGTTCGCGGCCAGCGACGGCTTCACGGTGACATCGAGACCGGCGGCCTCGGCTTCCTTGGACTGCAGGGCCGGTAGCGTCGCGAAGTCGATGGAACCGGACTGGACACCGGCGACGAGTGTGGCCGGGTCCGGGGCGACGCTGAGTTCGAAGTGATCGATGTGGATGTTCTCGGCGTCCCAGTAGTTCGGGTTCTTCTCGAAGTACGCGTGGTCCTCGGCGACGAAGTCGGTGATTGTGAACGGACCGGCCCCGACCGGCCACACGCTGAGCTTCTGCGGGTCGGCGGCCGCGGTCGGGCTGGCGATGGCCCCGGTACGCCCGGCGACCAGGTAGGGGATCTGGTAGTCGGCGTCGGCGAGGTGCAGCGTGACGTCGGTGGCGCTGTCGGCCGTGACCTCGGTGACGCCGGCGAGCTGATCGCGGAGGAACGAATCGTCCTGGGTCTTGCCGCGATCGAAGAACGCCTTGACCGCCGGGGCGTCGAGGATGGTCCCGTCGGAGAAGGTGAGACCGTCACGCAGGGTGAAGGTCACGGCGGTGCCTTCGGCGTTGTACTTCCAGCTCTCGGCGAGTGACGGTTCCACGTTGCCCTCGGCGTCGAGCCGGGTCAGCGACGCGTACGCGAGGCTGATCGTGTTGATGTCGTTTCCGGTCCGGCTCGTCACCGGATCCCAGGAGGTGGGGAGGTTGAACGCCCACTTGACCTCGGCGCCGTCCGAGCTGCTGCCGCCGCCGCACGCGGTGGCAACGAGCCCGACGATCACTCCGAGTATTACGGCGCCGACGATCCGCCGGCTCTTCTTGCTCACTGGGTGCTCCTGACCATGCAAGGGGGGTGGTGATTCAGACGCTCGCGGACAGCGATGCGGTGGTGCCGGGCAGCGGGGCGGGGTCGACTCCCTCACGCCGCGCGCGGGTGTAGCGGTTCTCCGCGAAGGGCAGACCGAGGTTGCCGCGCAACGTGTTCTGCTCGTAGTCCTCCCGGACGACCCCGCGCTCGCGCAGGATCGGCAGCACCTCGTCGACGAAGCGCTGGAACTGTGCCGGGTGGCCGATGTGGATGTTGATGCCGTCGAGGGCGTGGCCGTCCAGCCAGCGTTGCAGTTCGTTCGCGACGGTCTCGGCGCTGCCCGTGAACGGCGACGTCTTCGGTGCGCTGAGCGCCTCGACGGTCTGCCGCAGTGTCAGCCCGCGGTCGGCGGCGAGGTCGGCGATCTTCTTCGCCTGCGTGTAGAAGCTGCGCTCGGCGTGCTGCAGTGCCTCGGCGGGGAACGGCGCGTCGAGGTCGTACTGCCGGAAGTCGTGCCAGCCGAACGGCCGGCCCAGTTCCCGGAGGGACTTTCCGAAGTCGTTGTCCGCCAGCTGGGTTGCACGTTCGATCTCGCGGGCGTCGGCGTCGGTGTCGCCCACGGTGACGCTGACTCCCGGCAGGATCACAATGTCCTCGGGAGCGCGCCCGTAGGCCGCGGCGCGGGTCTTGATGTCGGTGTAGAACGCCGCGCCCGCCTCGAAACTCGGCGCGTGCGTGAAGATCCCGTCGGCGATCCGCGCTCCGAGGTCGCGGCCCTGGTCGGAGTCGCCGGCCTGGAAGATCACCGGCTGCCCCTGCCGCGAGCGTTCGATGTTGAGCGGGCCCACCACCGAGAAGTGCTCGCCCCGGTGGTCGAGGGTGTGCAGCTTGTCTGCGTCGAGGAAGCGGCGGGCCTCCCGGTCGCGCGGAAACGCGTCGTCCTCGTAGGAGTCCCACAGAGCCTTGACGACCTCGACGTGTTCGAGGGCCCGGCCGTAGCGGGTGGCGTAGTCGTAATGCTCCTCGAGTCCGTAGTTTCCGGCGGTACCCGAGTCGCCACTGGTGACCACGTTCCAGCCGGCACGGCCGCGGCTGATCAGATCGAGGGACGCGAACCGTCGCGCGAGGTTGAACGGCTGGTTGAACGATGTGGTCAGTGTGCCCACGAGCCCGATGTGTTCGGTGGCCACCGCGAGCGCCGACAGCAGCGTCAGCGGCTCGAGCCGGTTCAGGTAGTGCGGGGGCGAGTCGGGGGTGATGAATTGGCTGTCGACGATGAACACGAGATCGAACCGCGCCTGCTCGGCCAGCCGCGCGTACCGGATGTACCAGTCGATGTCGACGCTCGCGTCGGCGGGAATCTCCGGGTCCAGCCAGGTGTACGGGTGCCCGGGACCACCCGTGGGGGTGAGGACAGCTCCCAATTTCAGTTGCCGTCTCGTCATGTTCTCGCTCCTTCGTCGTTCGCCGTCAGGCACCTGCCTCGGCACGCCGCGTTGAAGTGTATGGAGCAAACAGACGCGTGCAGAGTATTAAATTCTCGATGTTTCAAAACATATTTCGTATGTCCCGCAGGGCTGTCGAACAAAGTCCGATCAGTCGAAGAACTCGCGCGACGACTCCGCGACGGCCACCGCGACGACGTCGGCGAGTTGCCCGATCAGGTCCGGGTCGTCGGGCAATTGGGTGGCCGACAGGCGTAGGAGTTGGCGTGCGGGCGCCTGCACGAACGAGCGGGAACCGGCCCCCACCGAGATGCCCTGCCGCGCCAACGCGACGAGGGCCGCGGTCTCGTCCGACACCGTCACCCACACGACCAGACTGTGCGGACCCGCGAAAGCCTCGATGCCACGGTCGATCAGCGCCCCCAGCAGCGACGTGCGTCTGGCGGCGTAGCGCTCGTGCGCCGCCGTGACCGCGTGCTCGGCGTCGGCGCTGCCGATCAGATGGGCGAGGGTGTTCTGCAGGATCCGGCTGTTCGAGCCGACTCCGTGGCTGCGCACCTTCATGGCCTTCTCGATCAGTTCGCGGGACCCGCCGAGAACGGAGGTCCGCACGTCGATCCCGTATGCCTTGCAGTAGCTGCGGATCCGGACGACACGCTGCGGCAGTACCGATCCCAGAGAGGGAGGCTGCTGCGGTTCGAGCGGTCCGATCGAGTCGTCCTCGACGACCCACACCGCCGGATGCCGCCGCAACACCTCGGCGAGTTCACTCGTGCGCCGCGCGCTGACCGCATGGTCGACGGCGAACGGCGCACCGGGCTGGAACACGAAAGCCACCGCGCCGGCGGTCAGGGCCGCGTCGAGAGCGTCCGGCCGGGGGCCGTCGCGGTCGGCGCCGACCCCGACCGCATCCAACCCCAGGTCGCGGAGGGTGTCGAGAACACCCGGGCCCAGGGGCTCGTCGACGGCCACCATCGAACCGGGTGGGGCCGCCGCCTCCACGGCCAGCAACAGCGCCTCGGTGCCACCGCCCGCCGTGGCCCAGGCCTCCGGTTCGAACGGCCAACCCGGCGCGACGGCATTCCGCAACCGCTCGGTCATCAATTCCCGGCCGAACACATTCAATGTCTCGGCGTCCAGACTGGACAACAAAGCGTCGGACAGGGACGGCTGCAGCGCCAGGTCCGGTGCATTCTGCGCCAGGTCGACGCCACGCCAGTCCGGTATGCCGCGCTCGGGCACGCTGTCGAGCGGCGGAAGAACGACGGTGCCGCCGCGGCGGCGGGTCTGCACGAATCCCTGTTCCTGCAGCCGGCCCCAGGCGCTGACGATCGCACCGACACTGAGATCGGTCGATTTCGCGAGTGCGCGGACGGTCGGCAGTCGATCGCCGGGGCTGAGCTCACCCGACCTGATGAGGTCGGCGACGGCATCGGCCAGTTCCGCGGTGCGGCCGTCGATCTTGTCGAGCAACCACTCCGGAGCAATCGTCTCCGACTCCAGCACCGCTGACATCCACACCCCTTCGATCAACAACCACTACCGCCCCCGCGCCACGCGAGTCCGGGTCACTGCGCGAGTGCCCCGGCCGGTTCGCGGAGGATGATGTCGGGCGTCCCGGGCAGGCGGAGACGCTCGAGGAACTGCACGATCTCAGCGGCGACCGACCGGTGGGACACGTCGTTGAGGATGTCGTGCAGCCCCTCGTGAACGACGACGACCCGGGCGTCGGGCAACGCGGACGTGACGGCCAGGACGTCCGCTGCCGGGCTCAGTGCGTCGGCGCCTCCGTGCACGACGAGGACGGGAACCTGCACGTGGGTCAGCGAATCGACCGTGGCCACCGGCGTTTCCGCACCGAGCGTTCCCCGCTCGAGAGCGTCGGCCGACGACAGGACCCCCCGATGCACGGGACACGCGGAACGGATCTCGAGTTCGCCGTCCCACTCTCCGGTGAAGGCGTCGGCGCCCGCGACGAGAAGACCCGCGGCCACCACACCGGACACGGCCGGATGCGTCGCGGCCAGGTCGAGGGTGGTCAGGGCGCCGCTGTCCGACCCGACGAGGGTGACCGGAAGATCGGTCTCCGCATCGGCGATCACCCGAGCAGTCGCCGCGGGATCGTTCTCCACCACCGCGACACGGTAACCGTCGAAGGCGATCCGGCGGGCGAACCGGCGGTACACGTGAGCATGCTCACCGCGGCCGGCGACCACGATCACCGAGCCACGCACAGTCGCTTCGGGTTCCAGCCAGTCGATGTCCACTGATTACCTCATTCGGGGGGTTGTTCGCAGGATTGACTGCGTCACCCTGACCCACACGCGCGAGGTCGAACAAGACTAATGCTCGAGCAGAACAAAACGCGTGCCTTCTCGCCGCGCTTCGTGTTTTGTTCCGAACATATTCGTTTTGCTCTGCCATTCACCCGCTCTGCCATTCACCCAGAAGTATCGACGAAGGGACAGGCACACCGATGCCCGAGACCACAGGGTTCGCGACCCGGCAGGTCCGCACCGGCTATCAACCCGGAACGCCGCAGAACACCGCGATCCCCCCGATCTACCAATCGGTTGCCTACGATTTCGGCAGCTTCGAACAGGCACGGGACATCTTCTCCCTCCGCCGGAAGGGAAACCTGTACAGCCGCACCGGGAATCCCACGCAGGCCGTGTTCGAGCAGCGCCTCGCCGATCTCGACGACGGAGTCGCCGCCCTGGCCACGGGTTCCGGGCAGTCCGCTGTCGCGGTCGCCCTCCTCACGCTCGCCAAGTCCGGACAGCACATCGTCGCGGCGCGGCAGCTGTACGGGGGAACCGTCGATCTCCTCACCGACACCTTCGCGGACTTCGGGATCGAGGTCACGCTCGTCGATCAGGACGACCTCGACGCCTGGCGTGCGGCCGCGCGTCCCGAGACCCGGGCCTTCTTCGCCGAGACGATCGGCAACCCCGTCGCCTCCGTGCTCGACGTCCGGGCGGTGGCCGACATCGCGCACCAGGCGGGGGTCCCGCTGATCGTCGACAACACGATCGCCACCCCGTATCTGCTCCGCCCGAGGGACTTCGGCGCCGACATCACCGTGTACTCGGCCACCAAGTTCATCGGTGGGCACGGCAGTTCGCTGGGTGGTGTGATCGTGGACCTCGGCACGTTCGACTTCGGCGCGGAACCGCAGCGGTGGACCCAGTTCACCGAGCCATACCCGCGCATCGGTGACCTCGTGCTGTGGGAGGAGTTCGGCCGCGAACGCAGCGCCTACCTGGTCTACGCGAAGACGAAGATCGTCCACGATCTCGGTCCCGCACTGTCCCCGTTCAATTCGTTCCAGCTGCTTCAGGGGTTGGAGACGCTGGACCTGCGGCTGGAACGGCAGGTCGGTTCGGCGCTGGCGATCGCACACTTCCTCGACGGCCATCCCGCGGTCGCCAAGGTCAACTACCCCGGATTGCCGGACAACCGGTGGCACGCTGCCGCCCAGCGGTATCTGCCGCGCGGCGCCGGCTCGGTCTTCTCG
>NZ_JBFUGT010000099.1:0-22257 GCF_056402775.1 Rhodococcus sp. P3_B8 | reverse complement strand
GCTCGAGGTCCACGCGATGGGCCAGGACCTGGGACACGGTCTGGACTCCGGTGAACGCGCCGATGACGAACCGTGCGAACGTCGGCGGGTCGATGGTGTCGACAAGGTCGCCCTCGGCGACCGCACGGGCCGCCAACGTTTGACAGGCGGCGATCCAATCCAGGTATGGGCCCGCGGGGCCACGATCGTCGGCGCTGAGCTCGAGGGTGATGCGGATCCCGGCCCGCACGATCGGGTCCTGCACGATCTGCCGGGCCATCTCGTGGCAGAGCATCACGATCTGGTCGATCGCCGACGCCTCCTGCGCGGCGATCGCCWGCACCGCGGAGATGGAGATCCGGTGCTGCTCGGCGATGATGTGCCGGGCCAAATCCTCCTTGGACCGGAAGTGAAAGTACAAGGCCCCCTTCGTCATGCCCGCCGCCTCGAGGATCTCGACGAGACTGGCACCCTCGAACCCGGACTTGTCGAACATTTCCGCTGCCCCGCGGACGATCTGGGCCCGAGTCACCGCCGCCCGTTGCTGTTGCACCATCTACCGCACCTTCCGTGCCCTTCGCCGCTGCAGCCCTTGGTCAAGATTGGGAGCGACGTCGCCCCGGGGACTTTCGATCGCACCCCTGCAGCCTGCGCGACGCTACCACCGGCACCGGTGCGCCTCACCTCCGGAAAATCCCGCGTCCACCTGCATGTGCACCGATACCCGCTCACACGAAAACAGACCACCGTGCCGCTTCTTCGGTGGGCGCCGCCGGTCCGCGCCAGCGCCGTCGCGGTTCGGCTGTGTGTCGCTATCGGTGGTCGCGGTACYCGTCGGCGATCTCCTCGGTGTCCCGGGCCAGCCAGGTCAGCTCCCCCACCGATTCATTCCCGGGCAGGAGCAGATCCGCTCGTCGGCACTCCGGCCCGCGGATACACACCATTGCCAACCCGGAATCCGACAACGTCTGCCACAGCTGCTCACCCGACGACGACGCCATGTCACCCATTCAACCGCACCACACGAGGAACAGACCGGGAAGTCTCGAACACCCGCACCCGCCACCGGGCGCTGTGCACCACATGCCGACGATCTCTCTGCGCCCGGACGAGCGGACTTCGGGAGGCTCGCTACTAGGCGAGACGATCGGTCAGCACCGAAATCCGTCCCGCCACAGCCCACCCCGCATTCGGATGCGCGATACCGACGTGGGCGTGCTTGGACCGACGGCCGCCGGCCGAAGTTGGACCACCGAGAAAGGCGTGTGGCCTGGGTCACATTTCAGCGATCGGGGCGGGCGGCGGGTCTACCCTTTCCTCGCACCGGAACATGAAGGAGCAGGTCGCCAAACCAATACGGCGCAAGCCGAACCTGTACTGGCTAGCAGCGATTGGTGCACACACCGTTCCGCCGAGTTCCGTCGATCCGGGCGATAATTTCACACGCAGCACATCCGAGGAGACATCAGCGACGCCAACCACCCAGGTACACCAACGCGGAACCGCGCTTCTCGACTGGAGCGCGCCCCCTCCCGACGCGCACTGCATGGGGAGCGCGGTCAGGGCTCACGCGGCGGGTACCTGTTGCATGTCCCGGCGAGTCCCGGCCGGAGCGGACTACACTCCGACCGGGTCGCTTCGGCTCACCTGGGCGTAACTGCGTCTCTGGCGCGTATGGCGCTGGGGCCGAGATAGTTTCAGACTCCGGTAATATTGCAGGCGCGGGCTGGATGTCGCAGGTTCAGCCGCCGCGCACCGACAGCCGAGAAGTAACCACCCCGCGCACTCCCGGCGGCCGCCGACCTCACCCGACACAGATCAGCACACCCACGACCGCCACTGCGACCAGCGAGGCGCCGCCGCAGAGCAGCCACGCCCGTGTCGCCAGCTGCCGCCATTGATCGCACCGCTCATGCACGTCCGCGACCGATCCCCTCATGTTCGGAGCGGACGCTCGGGACGTTGAGAGGCGGCGGACCTTCGTGTCGGCTCTCGTCGCTACACCGAGCGAGACGGGGACCACCAGAAGCGTCACCGCTAGCAGAGCAACCACGAGGCCTACGCCGGTCCCGAACATTATCGTCCCTTCCACAGCAACAGGGCCCCCCATGGGTTTCGCGCGTTGATCAGCGGCCACGCGGAGCCACGGGCACAACGACGCCCCTGTCAGCTCTATCGCCGAACTGCCACCGAGTGTTTCACTGGCCGGCATCGGCGCAGGGCCATGGGTCGGTGCGGGCCTATACGCCGGGCATCGGGAACTTCCACACCGCCACCACAACTACGCCCATGATCAGTCCGGCGTACAGAACGGTGCTAACCACACCGACCCGCAACGTATTCAGCAGACTTGCGCCCAGGTTCTCGGTAGTTCGTGCCATGACAACTCTTCTCTCACGTGCAGATAAATTTTCGGCAGCCACGTCGAACGGCGGCATACCAGCTACCTTGGACCGACTTCGACACCTGCACATTGGCCGAACTACCTACACCCATACCCGTATTTGGGTCTGGAGGTTTGGGTCTCAGCTCAGGGTTGCAACCGAACATCCCTGAGCGCCAGGCTTCTCCTACAAATTCAGCTGTGTTCTACGTCACAACCTTGGCGCCTGGGCTACGTCGCCCAAGCATTTCGCGTCGCCAGCACAATTCGTGCGGGGTTGCCTGCCAGCCCGCAGGTAGTGATCCGGTTGGGCCGTTGGTCGTCGGCGACAACTGTAGGTGACCGGCTCGCTACAGATACTCGATTGCGCAGAACAGCTGCTCATGCGACTGGACACGCTGCAGCACAGAACAATCGGGAATGAAACGGAACTGCCACTCAATCACTCGCTATCGAAGCCCGCCGGTACTGCTGCGGCGAAGCAAAACACAACAGGTCCGGTAGCGCACCTTGTCGCAGGATCACGCAGATCGCCCTCGGAAACTCCATCCGGATCGTGCACGCACCGCAGCAAGCCGTGTCGAAATCACACTTACTGGTCGGTAGTCCGGAGATGCGTAAATACTGCAATGGCATGGATCACATTCCCTGGACTTCCCTGTGCCGGCTCACGAAGATCAATCGTGCGCTGCGCGCTACTACGTGCAGATTGTCCGTGTAGCGCCCCTGCCAGCTGATCTACATCGTTGGCGGGGGCTGCGCTTGGCTGCGCCACAACACATCAACCGTGTCACCGCCGCTGTTCGCACCTTTGACGCGGTGGCCCTCGGCTCACGTGTCACCCTCGGAGCGAGTCGCCCCTCGCCCCAGTCTCGTTCGCCTGTTTCCATGCACGCATTCTCGGCGCCCCTTCACCCGAATTGGGCAGACGATTTCCGATTCGCACTCTGGCGGCGGTGACGGCGGGGTGGTGTGTGCGGCTGTGTCATCGGCCAACATCCAGGCGAGGGTGTTCTCGGCCGATGTTGCACGCCATCGACATCCGGGTTCGCCGCGAGGATCGCGGCGACCCACCGACGAGTGTGCAAATACCCCGAGGGGTCGCACGTGGACGACCATGCCCCGCGTTGATCCGGGACGCCCGGACCCGGTCAAACCCACGACCCAGGCCATGCGGATCTCGACCCTATGGACGCCCCGGGCACGAAAACAGGTATGCCTATCGGCCGTTCTGCCGTCGTCGGATGGTCAYCTCGCGAGGAGTGTGGGAGTCGCACAACCCCCGAACTCTACAAGTCGAGGCCCCCGATGCACGATCAGCTCCACCGCGATCAGCTCCCCCGCTCCCCTCTCGTCGCACGCGACGTCTTCACCATCCGCTGCTGCGATCAGTGCCACACCATGCTCGCCGCCGACGCGTCCACGTGCTCGTTGTGCCGCAGCACCGAACCGGGCAAGAATCCCGCGTCGGGAACGACACGATCATGTCGTGGACCGTCATCGAGCTGTCGCCCAGTCGGACGGTCACCGACTTCGCCCCCTTTCACGGGCGCGATCGCCGCGCTCGTCGCGCTCGGACCGTCGGGCATACGCCCGGGTCGACGACTCCCTCGCACCGGGTGCCCGGGAGCAAGGTCCGCGTCCTCTGTGACCGGGTGATTGCGGGCGAGCTGTATCCGCTGTTGGTGCGGTTCCAGGTCGTCGCCAATCCCACCACCGATCCGTGTGGACTGCCGCCGACCGCGCCGTTCTTCCGAACCAGCCTGTGCCCCGACGGCCTTGTCGACGGCCGAGCGTGAAGCCAACAGCGACCGGCAGCCAGAGTCCCGCTGCTTGCGGACCCCGACAGTCAGCCGTGAAGAAAAACATCGAGCCGAGCGCAACTCGGCCGCCAAGAAGAGCGGCTTACAGATAGCCCCTCGTTGCCGCGAGGAAGAGAGAACACAATTGAGAAGGCTTTACGGGTATGTTGCGTGTCTCGCAGTCACCCTCGGCGCATTCCTTGTCAACGCGCCGGCGGCATCAGCCACCGGTGTCGTGTCCAACGGCATCGCATGGACCGACGACCTGAACCCGGTGCCGCACCCGCCCGGCATCATCGAGTTCTGCACGATGGGCGTCGTCGGTACCGACTTGCTCGGCAACAAGATCGGCATCTCCGCCGCCCACTGTGTCGACGGCACACCCGACGGTGCACCCGTCTACCGCTATGCGCCGACCGGACCACGGGAACACATCGGCAACATCGCGTACCGCAGTCCCGGCGGCGGGACCGGCGTCGACTGGGTGGTCATCTACCTCAACGCTGACGCGGTACTCACATCGAATGGTCCCAGTTCCCGAGTCGACGGAATCGGCTCCCCCAACCCGGCGGGTCCCCATTGCAAGGACGGGGCCGGTACCGGCGTCCATTGCGGGTCGATCGCCTCACAGAACACGACACGCTTCTACAGCAACGCCCAATCAGGCGGAGGCGACTCCGGTGGACCCGTACTTCAGAACAACACCGAGATCGTGGGCATGGTCCGCGGATTCGACACAGCGCTGTTCGCGTTCGAGTACATCAAGTTCGCTGCCGTCCTCGACGGCATCAACGCCCAACCCAACCCCGTCGGGAAAGGATTCGTCGTCACCAACAACTGATATGGACGCAGAATTGCCAAGAGGACAGCAGGAGGTGGACGTCCAGGATCGTCAGCGGGCTACCAGATCTGCTGCACAATCAGCCACAGCCACTCCCGGACAGGGTGGGGAAACGGACTGTAGTACAACCACCAATTGTCCATTGGGCATCCTTCCGCGTGGGCGCCCCCGACGGTCCGTCGATCATACGTCCGACATCCCGACAACGACGATGTCGAAGATGCACACGCCCTCGAGCTCGACTGGCAGGAGTTCGTGCCGCTGTTCAGTCCCGTCTGCACAGCAGGTCCGGACTGTACGTTCGTGCCTCAGGTCGAATGGCAATCGACATCCGCGTTTCCGTGTCGGTTTCCGGCTGTCGCGTCGGTAGTTYGCCTGACCTCGATGACCAGTCGACAGCCGAAACCCCACATGGCCAGCCGTTACTTTCCTTCGCGCAGGGTGGCCAGTGCTTCTCTGCGTGTGACACCGGTGTTCTACGACGCTGGCTACGAGCGGCCATCCGCTGGCCTGGGCCAGAGCTTGGGAGGCGTACGGGGACCACCGAAGATGGTGGTTGCAATAGTGCCGACGGGCCAGACCGGGCAGCCTGCCTTCATCGGCAATTGCCCGGGGTTGGCGGACGCACGACCGCGCTCATAGCGACGGGATCACCACGCAGGTCAGCCCGCGACTGAGTAACCGTGCGCCATTAAACCGAACATGCTCAGCGGTACTGGAGCGAATTGAGCGCACTCAGCATATGCACACGCCATGTTGCCCACCGCCGCCGCACTTGCGCACGCCGCGAGCGTCGCCGATTCGTGGGTACTGACGATATGGGCGTTTCTCATGGCAGGCCACGGCGCGCGCGTGTGGCGCCGGGCAGCGGCACCGTATCCGTCACAGCTATGCGAGATAGGTTGGCGCTTATAGGAACCCAACTAAACAGAGCAAGCCGGATTCAACCGCGGGGTGCCCGTGACGACGTCCACTTCCCACAGATAGAGGGCTCTGCAAATCGGTCCCGTGAGGGTACTGGAGGTGCCATCCTCGCAGCTGGGTAGCCTGAATCCTGGCGTTGAACATACAGCCACCGATCCCGGATCCACCCACCCGGGTGTTCGCACCCGCTACCGTTTCCGGATATGGGGACGACCTTCCACGGACCGAGTCCGTGGCCGCACATACCCGCGCCGTCCGCACGCGCGGGCCCCGCTGTGCCGCGATCGCGCACCTCGGCCAGGACGCACCCACCCTGCTGCCGCTTCGGGCCGGGGACGTCCTCATCGTCGACGCCTCTCGCGCCGCGGTGCGCGCACACCTGACCTCCCCGGCCGCGCTCGCGTACTACGTCGACGCCGGAGTACGGGTGCTGTCGTCACCGAACCTGCACGCCGATGTCATCGCCACCGACCGGCACCAACAAGCGAGCAGAGCACCAGCACAGAACGTCTCACCGCAGGACTGGGATGCCGCGCAGCTGATGGTCCGGGGCCCCGAGAACGACGCCCGAGCTGCAGCTCGACGCCACTCGAGCTCGTGCCGATGAAGTCCGGAAACTCGCGCGGGCCTTCCTCTCGCGGTCCTACCCTGGTACGCGAGAGACGGAAGGCGGAGGAGTGATGCTGCTGCAGAACCGCACCACGATCGTCCACGGAGGCAGTGGCGCCATCGGCTCCGCGGTCGCGCGGGCGTACGCGCGGGAAGGCGCAGAGGTGCACCTCACCGGACGCACGCGCGCCACGCTCGAGGATGTCGCCCACCGCATCAGGGACGAGGGCGGGATTGCGCACGTCACGGTTCTCGATGCGGTGGACCGGGACGCGGTTGAACGGCATGCCGCGGCGGTGGCGGACCAGAGCGGCGGCATCGACGTCTGCTTCAACGCCACCTTCAACGACGACATCCAAGGCACGCCGCTCGTCGACATGCGGGTCGGCGACGTCATGCAGCCAGTCGCCAAGGCGGTCACGACGAGCTTCACCGTGGCCACGGCCGCTGCACGCCACATGGTGGGACGCGGCACCGGCGTCATCCTCGTCATGGCCGGCGGACGGGAGGCTATCCCGAACCTCGGTGGCTCCCACGTCGCGTGGGCCGCACTCGCCGGACTGTGCCGACAGCTGGCCGCCGGGCTCGGGCCGCAGGGTGTCCGTGTCGCCTGGCTACTGTCGCCGGGCTCCCCGAAACCGGACGAGCCCGACCCGGACGCCACCCATCTGCTGCTGCCACGGCGCCCGAGCCACGCCGATGTCGCGAACGCGGCCGTCTTCGCCGCGTCCGACTGGGCCACGACGATGACCGCGGCCGAGATCAACCTCACCGGGGGCGCTGTCGTCGACTGACCCGGGCCTGGAGGCGGGACGAACGCCCTCCTCCTTCCGGGTTCGGTGGCAACCGAACCGTGAGTAACGACAGCGCCAGGTCTCCGGAACAGGCGCGGGACCGCATCGCGATCGGTGACCGGCACCCCATCGTTGATGGAGCCGCGACCGAGGCTCGTTGGCATGCGCAAAACCGAATTGTTCAGATCGGTAACCCGTTGCTTGGGAAACTTAATCATACATACCCATCGATGTGTGTATGTTGTTAAACGCTCGGGTCTCTACCTGCCCAGAGGCTGCAGCCCACTCATGTCGCACGAGACGAGGTATCCCACATGACCGACCTGCACCCCAGAAAGATGGATTTCGCGTTTGACGAACAGGACGTCCCGTTCCTCTGGAACCCCGACAACCCGGCCTGGTCGAACATGTCGAATGCGATCTCGTTCCTGGCCGTCGGCTTCGAGAAGATGATCGTCAAGGCGATCATGCAGGCAAAACCACGGATGACCGACCCCGAGGTCGCAGAAGAGGCCATGGCGTTCATGCGTCAGGAGGGTCACCACTCGACCGCGCATCGCCAGCACGTCAAAGCCCTGATCAAGCGATACCCGGGGCTCCAGAACACCCTGGACGCCGTGATCGGCGAGTACGACCTCCTCACCGAGGCGACGACCCTGAACTACCGACTCGCCTACACCGCGGATCTGGAGGCAACCTTCACGCCGGTGTTCAAACTGATGCTCGACAACGACGCGACCCTCTTCCGACCGGGAGACGACCGCGTCGCGTCCCTGTTCATCTGGCATTTCGTCGAAGAGGTCGAACACCGGAGTTCCGCGATGATCATCTTCAATTCCCTTGTCGGGGAAGAGCTGTACCGGATGCGGATGGCGCCGTCGATCTTCGCACATGTGATGAAGGTGATGCGGATCGCCTGCGCCGGCTTCAATCAGCACGTGCCGATCAGGGAGCGGAAGGTCGATTCGATGTCGATGTTCGCCACGCACCGCACGAAGCAGAAACTGCTCACGTCGTTCGCGCCCTACCTGAGCAAAGGTGTCATGCCGCGTGCGTTCGACGACCTCCCGCGCGGTGAACAGCTCACCGCACTGGCCGGCATCGTCCGTAGTCAGATGCCGAAACACGACCCCACCCACGAAAAGCTGCCCGCGCTCGCCGACGAGTGGTTCGCCCGATACGACGCAGGCTACGACTGCACCCGGTGGTACACCGCGGACTCACGCGAACGCCGGACCGATCCCGTCCCGGCGGTGGTCAACTGATGGCCGACCTCTGCTCACCCACCTTCGACCAACTCTCGGCAGCGCTCGGCTTCTCGTGCGCCGAGGCCGGCGGACTCGTCGAGGTCCGTAGCCCGTCGGCGCTGGAGAACTGGACCCTGCCGGTTCTCGAGCTCACCATCGTGGTCGGGTCGGTGCTCGCGCTCGTATTCGCGATCCTGCGCTGGCGCCGCAACGGCGATCCGACCAACCTGGTGCTCTGGTTCGGCGCCACGGCGTACCTGTTCGTCATCGAGCCACCGCTGTACTTTCCGGCGGCCTTCGGGATCGAAGAGCACGTGGACACGATGTTCGCGCACAACGTGTTCACCGTGGACTTCCTGTGGGGCCGACTACCGCTGTACATCATCGCGATTTATCCGCTGATGGCCACGCTTGCCTTCGAGCTCGTCCGGATGCTCGGCGTCTTCCGGAAGTACGGGGTACTCGTCGGCGCGGTCTGTGTGGGCTTCGTGCACCACGCGTTCTACGAGATCTTCGACCAGCTCGGACCGCAGCTGAGGTGGTGGGAATGGTCGACCACCAACCCGGTCAACCAGCCCATGTTCGACTCGGTCCCACTGCCGAGCGTGGTGGTGTTCGCGGCCCTGTGGCCCATGTCGCTGGCCCTGTGCGTTCAGTTCTTCGTGGGCCGCTACGCCGACCGGGGCCGGGACTTCACCGGACTCGAACTGGTGTGGCGCACGATCGTGATCGGTCTCCTGGCGTCGGCGGGCACGTTCATCCTCCCGATCCCGGCGACGGTCCTCGGAATGGAGAGCACCACGGTCCGGGGAATTCTCTACGCGGCCGAACTGATCGTCATCGCGCTCGTCGCGATCCCGATCCTGGTCCGGCAGTGGTCGCGACTTCGACGGGGGACGTCCGACGTTCCGATCTATTCGAACGATTTCGTCCGTGCCTACAGCGTGGTGTACCTCGCCGTGATGGGCATTCTGTGGGTGACCGCGTTGCCCAGCTACTTCGGCGCTGTCGACGGCGTCACGAGCAACGGCGATCCCATCGGAAATCTCTGGTACACCATCGCCTGCTTCGCGATTGCGATTCTGTGCGTCGCCGCCACCTTCACGGTGCCGCGGGGCGCCGCTGACGGACGCGGCCCGGTCTCCGGTGAGGGTGCGGTGCCGAACGCGGTCCGATAGGCGCGACGACGGGAGCGACTGCTTGGCCGGTGCGACCCCAGCCCGTGATCCGCGGTGATGCGCGCCGATCACGGGCTGGGATGCGCGAACTACAAGGCGCCGAGCGCTTCACAGGCCTTTCGCACGCCTTCGCCGTAGGCGGGGTCTGCTTGGGTGCAGTTGGCGATGTGGCGCTCGATGACGGCAGCCGACGCTCCGGTGATGGCACGGGCGGTGTTCTCGAACAGCACCGTCTGCTGTTCGGCAGTCATGCTGCGGAAGAGGTTGCCGGGCTGTTCGAAGTAGTTGTCGTCGTCTGCTCGGTAGTCGAACCGGTCGGCGACCACGCCGACTTCGAGTGGCGGTTCGGCGTAGCTCCGCTGGTCGGCGAAGCGGCCGTGTGAGTTGGGTTCGATGCTCGGGACGCTGCCCAGGTTGCCGTCGACCCGCATGACGCCGTCACGGTGGAACGAATTGACGTGGGTTGCCCCTCTGGGACTGTTGACCGGGATCTGGTGGTGGTTGACGCCGAGCCGGTAGCGGGCGGCGTCGCCGTAGGAGAACAGCCGGCCTTGCAGCATGCGGTCCGGTGAGAACCCGATGCCGGGGACGATGTTCGCCGGGGAGAAGGCCGCCTGCTCGACGTCGGCGTGGTAATTCTCCGGGTTGCGGTCGAGTTCGAGTTCCCCGACCTCGATGAGCGGATAGTCCTTCTTGGACCACACCTTGGTGAGGTCGAAGGGATGATAGCGGTAGGTCTGGGCGTCGGCTTCCGGCATGATCTGCACGAAAAGGGTCCACTTCGGGTAATTGCCCTCCTCGATTGCATTGAAGAGATCGCGCTGCGCCGACTCGCGATCGCCGGCGACGACGACGGCAGCCTCTTCGTCGGTGAGGTTCTTGATGCCCTGCTGAGTGCGGAAGTGGAACTTCACCCAGGAGCGTTCCCCGGCGTCGTTGACGAACGAGAAGGTGTGTGACCCGAAACCGTGCATGTGCCGGTAGCCGTCGGGGATGCCGCGGTCGGACATCACGATGGTGATCTGGTGCAGCGCCTCCGGGAGATTGGTCCAGAAGTCCCAGTTGTTCTCCGCCGAGCGCAGGTTCGTCTTCGGATCGCGCTTGACCGCGTGGTTGAGGTCGGGGAACTTGAGGGGGTCACGGAAGAAGAAGACGGGGGTGTTGTTGCCGACGACATCCCAGTTGCCTTGCTCGGTGTAGAAGCGGACGGCGAATCCGCGGATGTCGCGTTCGGCGTCGGCGGCGCCGCGCTCGCCGGCGACCGTGGAGAAACGCAGGAATACCTCGGTCTGCTTGCCGATCTCCGAGAATACGGCGGCGTTGGTGTGTGCGGTGATGTCGTGGGTGACGCGGAAGGTGCCGAACGCGGCCGAACCTTTGGCGTGCATGCGGCGTTCGGGGATGACTTCGCGGTCGAAGTGCGCGAGTTTCTCGAGAAGCCAGACGTCTTGCAGGAGCATCGGACCGCGTGCGCCGGCGGTGAGGCTGTTCTGGTTGTCGGGTACCGGCGCACCGGCGACTGTGGTGAGTCCGTTCGGGTTGGTCATCGATTTCTCCTGTCTGACACCCGAGTCTGGGCGGGTGAATGTGGTTCGGCGAGAGCATCCCTCGAGGGAGAGCGCAGCGATGTCTCAATCTGACATTCCCGCGGTACGGTCGGTCAGAGCACGATGCCGAATTCGCGGATCTTGCGGTAGATCGTCGCTCGGGACATGCCGATGGCGGTGGCGGCGGCGGTCTTGTCGCCGGCATGAAGCGCGAGCGCGTCCACGATCGCGTCCCTCTCGAGCGCCTGCATCCTGGTCAACGTTCGGCGTGTGGTGGAACGGCATGCGGGAGGCAGGGTGTCGATTTCGACGACACCGGCCCGTTGCCGCCGGCAAGTGTCCTCGAGAACCTTCTTCAGCTGGGTGACGTTTCCGCGCCACGCCAGACGCGCGAGCTGATTCGAGGCGGCTGGAGCCAGGGTGAGGCCGGTGGCCCCCAGGGTGTCGAGGAGGCTGCGCACAAGATCCGGAATGTCGTCCAGGTGGTGCCGTAGGGGTGGCACCGTGACCGACTTGGGGAACATGCGCAGCAGTGGAGTGGTGTCGGTCGAGTCCTGGGGATACCGGGTGAGCACCACCCACGGTCTGCGAGGTGGCTCCTGCGCCTCGGGGCCCTGCAGTAGGTCCGCGAGCGCGGCGAGATGAGCGTCGTTCAGGGCGTGTGCGTGCAGTATTGCCAGGTCGGATCCGCTGTCGAGTTCGTCGGAGGCCTCGGTGAGGAGATCGTCGCCGAGTGCGGTGGCGTCGAGTACGGCGAGTCCGCGGTCCGGTACGAGTTGGTGCGCCGCTCGGATCAGGGCGGTCTTGCCGACGCCGGGTTCTCCGTCGAGGACGAGCCAGTCCTGTCGTCGGCAGGCGTCGACGACCGCCTGGACCGTGTGCCGCCAGAGCGGGCTGGCRCCGGCGATCGCGGGCGGGGTGGGAACATTCGCCTTCGGAGTGGAAAGACGCTGCGAAGCAACCTGTTTCGTGATCCGAACAACACCTCCGGCCAGCCGGCTACCGGTGAATGCCGGCTCGTAACTCAGGCGTGCGACCGTTCCGCTGGGCAGGTCGGTGAGGATCGTGACCGGTGCCGTTTCGCCGCCGATGTCTCGGGTGCGTTCGAGGATCGCCATCTGGTCTGGTGAGTCGAATTGTTGCCGGGTCAGCGAGTTCATCATCACGACCTCGTCACCGACAGCGACGACGGGTCGGCTGGAGCGCCGGCATGCGGACCGGTACGCACTGAAGATCGCCCGGTCCAGTTCGGTTGCGTCGTCGAGCATGCGCTCGCGAAGGCGGGCTGCGGCAAGTGTGGCGAAGGACAGCAGCAGGGTGTTGGAATTCTGCGCGGCGGTGGTCAGGTCCACGACACCGAGAATCGCTCCGGTCATGGGGTGCGTCACCGGCGCTCCCGCGCAGGAGAAGGACCGCAGCGGACCACTGAAGTGCTGGTCTCCGTCCACGAGGAGAGGTCGGCCGACCTCGAGCGCGGTACCGATTCCATTGGTGCCGACCTGGGTCTCCGCGTAGCGAAAGCCCGGGGCGAGGTCGACTCGGTCGAGTGCGGTGAACAAGGCGCTGTCGCCACCGGTGCGGGAGAGGACGATGCCGTTCGCATCGGTGAGAATCAGTGATACCGGCTCGTTTTCGATGGCGGTGGTCAAGTCGGGCAGCACGGATCGGGCGGCGCGCTCGAGCACCGTATCGGCGGCCGCGCGGTCGACGTACGCGGCGGCGGGCCGGTCGTCGTCGCCCAACGCCTGCCGAGATCGCGACCAGGACACCCGGAGCCAATTACTCAGACGAAGGTAGTCCGATCCCGCAGGCGAACTCGAGGCCGGAGCCCCCTCGGAGTCCGAGTCCGAGTCCGAGTTCGACTTCGGCGTCGTGCGGTGGTGTGACGTGCTGGTGGGCTGTGGGGTCACTCGCTCGGGTCTCCTGGGTCGACTGATCGAGGGCTGCATGGGTCTGCCGCGGCGCGGGGCAAGTGTAGGCAGCCACCACCCACCCAAAGGTGACCTGCGTCTCACACTGAGACGGATGAGAGCTGGGTCACGGGGTTCAATCAACTTCCACAACGTCCCCCCACAGCCGGCACCCGGCCGGCTCACGATCCAGGAGGCGCACATTGAGTAGGCAAAGCCTGACAAAGGCCCACGCGAAAATCACCGAACTGTCATGGGATCCGACATTCGCAACCCCGGCCACCCGGTTCGGCACCGACTACACCTTCGAGAAGGCTCCGAAGAAGGATCCTCTCAAACAGATCATGCGGTCCTACTTCCCGATGGAGGAAGAGAAGGACAACCGCGTGTACGGCGCCATGGACGGTGCCATCCGCGGCAACATGTTCCGGCAGGTGCAGCAGCGGTGGCTCGAGTGGCAGAAGCTGTTCCTGTCGATCATTCCGTTCCCGGAGATCTCGGCAGCCCGAGCGATGCCGATGGCCATCGACGCCGTCCCCAACCCGGAAATCCACAACGGGCTGGCGGTGCAGATGATCGACGAGGTTCGTCACTCGACGATCCAGATGAACCTCAAGAAGCTGTACATGAACAACTACATCGATCCCGCCGGTTTCGACATGACCGAGAAGGCGTTCGCGAACAACTACGCGGGCACCATCGGCAGGCAGTTCGGTGAAGGGTTCATCACCGGCGACGCGATCACCGCGGCGAACATCTACCTGACCGTGGTCGCCGAGACGGCGTTCACCAACACCCTGTTCGTAGCCATGCCCGACGAGGCGGCCGCCAACGGTGACTACCTGTTGCCGACGGTCTTCCACTCGGTGCAGTCGGACGAGTCGCGGCACATCTCCAACGGCTACTCGATCCTGCTGATGGCACTCGCCGACGAGCGCAACCGTCCACTGCTCGAACGTGACCTGCGGTACGCGTGGTGGAACAACCACTGCGTCGTCGACGCCGCGATCGGCACCTTCATCGAGTACGGCACGAAGGACCGCCGCAAGGACCGGGAAAGCTACGCCGAGATGTGGCGGCGGTGGATCTACGACGACTACTACCGCAGCTACCTCATCCCGCTCGAGAAGTACGGACTGACGATCCCGCACGACCTGGTGGAGGAGGCGTGGAAGCGGATCACCGACAAAGGCTACGTCCACGAGGTGGCCCGGTTCTTCGCCACCGGATGGCCGGTGAACTACTGGCGAATCGACGCGATGACCGACAAGGACTTCGAGTGGTTCGAGCACAAGTACCCGGGCTGGTACTCGAAGTACGGAAAGTGGTGGGAGGAGTACAACCGGCTCGCCTACCCCGGCCGCAACAAACCGATCGCGTTCGAGGAGGTCGGATACCAGTACCCGCACCGCTGCTGGACCTGCATGGTTCCCGCCCTCATCCGTGAGGACATGGTCGTGGAGAAGGTCGACGACCAGTGGCGGACCTACTGCTCGGAAACCTGCTACTGGACCGACGCCGTCGCGTTCCGCAGCGAGTACCAGGGCCGACCGACCCCGAACATGGGCCGGCTCACCGGATTCCGGGAGTGGGAAACCCTGCATCACGGCAAGGACCTCGCCGACATCGTCTCCGATCTCGGCTACGTCCGCGACGACGGCAAGACCCTGGTCGGCCAGCCGCACCTCGATCTGGACGATCCGAAGAAGATGTGGACTCTCGACGACGTGCGGGGCAACACCTTCCAGAGCCCGAACGTGCTCTTGAACGAGATGTCCGACGCCGAACGCAACGCGCACATCGCCGCGTACCGCGCCGGCGGCACAGTTCCGGCCTGATCCCAGGCTCGGTGGGTGGCGCCGCGGCCACTCCGGCGCCACCCACCGCTTCACCATTCATTTTCACGAGTCCAGGAGAGACCCCGTGGCCGACAAGCACCGTATCAACTTCGAGCCCGTCGACATCGAGATGGAAGTCGGCGAAGACGAGTACATCCTCGATGCCGCGTTCCGGCAAGGCATCCACCTGATGCACGGCTGCCGCGAGGGACGCTGCTCGGCCTGCAAATCCTTTGTCCTCGACGGCGATATCCAGATGGAGGACTACTCGACGTTTGCGTGCAACGACGCCGAGGTCGACGAGGGACACGTCCTGCTCTGCCGCTCGACTGCGTACAGCGACTGCACCATCGAGCTGCTCAATTTCGACGAGGACGAACTTCTCGGCGGTGTCCCCATCCAGGATGTGCGCACTCGGGTGACCGGGATCGAGCCGATGACCAAGGACATCGTGTCGCTCCGGTTGGCTCCGGTCGAACCGGCGGGATACGAATTCAAACCCGGTCAGTACTCCGACCTGCACATCCCGGGCACCGAGCAGCATCGGTCCTTCTCCATGGCGACGACCCGATCGACGCCGGGGCATGTCGAGTTCCTCATCAAGAAATACCCCGGTGGCAAGTTCGCCGGGCTGCTCGAGGACGGGATCTCGGTGGGCGACGAGATCGCCCTGACCGGACCGTACGGGTCGTTCACCATCAAGGAAGGCCATGTCCTTCCGATGGTCTTCATCGGCGGCGGCGCGGGGATGGCTCCGCTTCTTTCGTTGCTGCGGCACATGAGCGAGACGGGCAACACCCGGCAGGTGCACTTCTACTACGGTGCCCGCACCCCACAGGACCTGTTCTACGTCGACGAGATCCTCGAACTCGGACGAGGATTGACGGGTTTCACGTTCGTGGCCTGCCTCTCGGAATCGATGGACCCGCCGCCGGTGGGTGCGATCGCCGTCGAGGACGGCAACGTCACCGATGTCGTCGGCCGCCGCGAACCGGACATCGGCCGGACCGAGGTGTACCTGTGCGGGCCGCCGCCGATGGTCGACGCCGCCCTGGAACTGCTCGAGGCGAACGACACCCCGAAAGACCAGATCTTCTACGACAAGTTCACCAGCCCCGCCTTCGAGTAGACGTCCTGGGAAACCACCTTCCTGCTTCACCGACAGAACTGAGAAACGAGATGACCGCAACCGCCGAGTCCAACCAACGCAGCTTCCCGAAGATCGAGTTCACCGACTCCGAAGCCGGTGCGCTGGAGTTCCCCAGCTCCCGCAGCCGCACCTTCACCTACTACACGCCGGCCAAGAAGAGGTCGACGATGTACGAGGACGTGACCGTCGACGTGCAGCCCGATCCCGACCGCCACCTCTCCCAGGGCTGGATCTACGGCTTCGGTGACGGTCCCGGCGGCTATCCGCAGGAGTGGACGGCCGCGAAGTCGTCGAATTGGCACGCCTTCCTCGATCCGAACGAGGAATGGGACCAGACCATCTACCGCAACAACTCCAAGGTGGTCCACCAGGTGGAGTTGTGCCTGTCCAACGCCAAGCGTGCCCGGGTCTACGACGGCTGGAACACGCCGTGGCTGACGTTCGTCTCCCGCAACCTGGGGGCGTGGATGCACGCCGAGAACGGGTTGGCGCTGCACGTGTTCACCTCCATCCAGCGGTCCTGCCCGACGAACATGATCAACACCGCCGTCGCGGTGAACGCCGCCCACAAGATGCGCTTCGCCCAAGACCTGGCCCTGTTCAACCTGGATCTGTCCGAGGCCACCGAGAACTTCGACGGCACCGCCCACCAGGAGGTCTGGCAGTCCGCGCCCGAGTGGCAGCCCACCCGCGAGGTCGTCGAGCGGCTCACCGCGGTTCCCGACTGGTGTGAGCTGCTGTTCGGCTCGAACATCGTCTTCGAGCAGCTGGTCGGCACCCTGTTCCGCAGCGAACTGGTCATGCAGATCGCCGCCGGGAACGGTGACTACATCACGCCCACCATCGTGGGCACCGGCGAACACGACTACGACCGCGACCTCGCCTACACCCGCAACCTGTTCCGATTGCTCACCCGAGACCCCGAGCACGGGGAGGCGAACAAGGAGCTGTTCGGCACCTGGCTCGCCATCTGGGTGCCACGGTGCCTCGACGCCGCCCGGGCGCTGCAGCCGATCTGGTCACAGCCGGCCGACAAGGCGATCACCTTCGCCACCAGTTTCGACGCCGCCACCGACAAGTTCCGTTCCCTGCTCGAGGACCTCGGGCTCGACATCCCCAAGGAGTTGGACCAGTGAGCATGCAATTCGGATCGTCCACCGAGTTCTCCAACATGTGTGGCGTCACCTTGATGAACACCCCCATCGGCCGTGTCGTCGCGGAGGTGATGGGCGCCAAGGACGGTGTCGAGCTGACCGAGTACCCGTCGATGATCCGCGTCGACGGCCAGCGCCTGCTCGACTTCGACTACGAGGAACTCACCGACGCCCTGGGTCAGGAATTCGACGGGTCCATCTTCGAGGAGATCAGCTCCACCCACTACGGGCGCATGGTCCACCTCGACGAGAAGACCCTGCTGTTCGCCAGCCCGGAGGACGCCGCCGAGTACATCGGATTCGACCTCACAGCGCAGTAGATCGCAGCCGTCCGGGGCCACACAGGGGGCCCCGGACACCCCCAGCCCACCCGAAAACCAGGATCAAGCGAGGACCCGATGTATCAGAAGGACGGTCAGAAATATTTCATCGTGGACGGCCACGTACACGTCTGGGACGCCCGCGAGTCGAACCAGAAGAATGTGCACGGCAAGCAGTTCATCGACTGCTTCTACGACTATCACAAGAACCTCAGCCCCGAAGAGGTCGTGTGGGACTACGACACCTACACGTACTACGGCAGCGAACGCTTCGAGCGTGACATCTTCGTGGAGGGATACGTCGACCACGCGATCTTCCAGGCCACCTTGCTCAGCGACTTCTACCACAACGGATTCGGGCGAACCGACGAAGCACTCGCCCTGGTCGCCAAGCACCCCGGCAAACTGACCTACAACCACGCCTACGATCCCCGTCACGAGGAGGCCGGGCTCGAACAGCTCCGCAAGGACGCCGACCGGATGAACCTGCAGGGCGTCAAGCTCTACACCGCCGAATGGCACGGCGACTCCCGCGGCTACAAACTCGACGATCCGTGGTCGCGGCGTTACCTCGAAGAGTGCATCGAGTTGGGGATCAAGAACATTCACGTCCACAAGGGCCCGACGATCCGTCCCCTCGACCGCGACGCGTTCGACGTCTCCGACATCGACAAGGTCGCCACCGACTACCTGGACCTGCGGTTCGTCGTCGAGCACGTGGGCCTGCCACGCCTCGAGGACTTCTGCTGGATCGCCACCCAGGAGTCGAACGTGTACGGCGGCCTGGCGGTTGCCCTTCCGTTCATCCACACCCGGCCCCGCTACTTCGCCCAGATCATCGGCGAGTTGCTCTACTGGATCGGCGAGGACAAGATCCTGTTCGGCAGCGACTATGCGCTGTGGACCCCGAAGTGGCTGATCGAGAAGTTCGTCGACTTCCAGATCCCCGAGGACATGCAGGGCGAGTACGCCCCGATCACCGTCGAGCAGAAGCAGAAGATCCTCGGCCTCAACGCGGCAGCGCTGTACGACATCGACGTTCCCGCGAACCTGCGACTGGCCGAGCAGGCCGGGCAAGAAGGTGTGGAGGTCGCTGCCGGGGCGCGGGAAACCGTGTCGTCATGACCGCGGCCCTCGTCTGCACCGAACAGGACGTCCTGATCGCCCTGTCGACGGTCGCCGACCCGGAACTGGACGAGCCGATCACCGATCTCGGCTTCGTCCGGTCGGTCACCCTCGATGACGACGGGGTCACCGTGCACCTGCGGCTGCCCACCGCGTTCTGCTCGCCGAACTTTGCCTACCTCATGGCCTCCGACGCCCTCGACGCCCTGCGTCTGGTCGAGGACATCGGCGAGGTGCGGGTGCTGCTCGACGACCATCACGACAGCGACAAGATCAACGCCGGTCTCGCGGCGGACGCCGGATACGTCGGGACGTTCGGCTCCGAGGCGGAGGAGAGTCTGCACGAGTTGCGCCGAACGTTCCGGTCCAAGGCGCACGCCGCGGCGATGGAGCGGTGTGTCGAGGCGCACCTGAAGACCACCGATGTGGGTGTGAACGAGATCTACCGGCTCACCCTCAGCGACCTCGCTCCCGGGAAGGCCAAGGCCGCGCTGCTGCGTCGCAGGATCGGCATCGGGTTGAGCATCTGCCCGGCCAGCCGGGTGTTCGTCGACGACGACGGCAAGCGCATTTCCCCGGAATCGGTGCCGATGCGGCTGCGCTTCGCCAAGTCGGTGCGCATTTCGATGGAAGGCAACGCGCATTTCTGCCGCGGCCTGCTCGCCACCCGTTACGCCGACAGCGAATCCGTCGGCGCCACACCGCGAATCACCAATCTCAGAACCAGGAGCCCGCGATGAAGGCCGTGCAAGTGGTGGGATACCACACCAAACTGCAGCTCACCGACATTCCCGAACCCACGATCGACGGCCCGCTCGATGTCATCGTGCGCATCGGCGGCGCGGGTGTGTGCCGCACCGATCTGCACATCCTCGAAGGGCAGTGGGAGGCGAAGTCCGGTGTCGCGCTGCCGTACACGATCGGCCACGAGAACGCCGGCTGGGTCCACGCCGTGGGCGACGCCGTCACCAATGTCGCGGTCGGCGACAAGGTGATTCTGCACCCGCTCATCACGTGCGGACTGTGCYGGGCGTGCCGATTCGGAGACGACGTCCACTGCCAGAACAGCACATTCCCCGGCATCGACGTCAACGGCGGGTACGCCGAATATCTGCGCACCACCGCCCGCAGCGTGGTCCGGATCGACGACTCGCTCGAACCGGCCGACGTCGCCGCCCTCGCCGACGCGGGCCTGACGGCGTACCACGCCRTTGCCAAGGCCGCGAAGACGACTCGGCCCGGAGAGGTGTGCGTCGTGATCGGGGCCGGCGGACTCGGTCACATCGGCATTCAGGTCCTGAAGGCGATCTCCGGTGTCACCGTGGTCGTGCTCGACCGCAACCCCGCGGCCGTCGAACTCGCCGTGAAGATCGGCGCCGACCACGGCATCGTCGCCGACGGCACCCACATCCAGCAGGTGCTCGACCTGACCGGCGGTCACGGCGCCGAAGCCGTCGTCGACTTCGTCGGCGAGGGCGGCGCGACCGCAGAGGGGATCGCGATGCTGCGCCGCGCCGGGAACTACTACGTCGTCGGGTACGGCGAGAACATCGACGTCCCGACGATCGATGTGATCTCCACCGAGATCAACTTCATCGGAAATCTCGTCGGCTCCTACAACGACCTCCAGGAGCTCATGACCCTTGCCGCCCAGGGCAAGGTCACCCTGCACACCACCCGGTACCGGCTCGAGGACTTCCAGCAAGCACTCGACGATCTCGATGCCGGCCGGGTGCGCGGCCGCGCGATTCTCGTCCCGTAGCACGTCGCATCCTCCGCTCGAAGCACGAAAGGACATCAGCCATGGCAAAAGAGCTGCGGTACAACACGGACGCCCGGGCGCGGCTCGAGCACGGCGTCAACGCCCTCGCCGACGCGGTCAAGGTGACCCTCGGCCCCAAGGGGCGCAACGCGGTGCTCGAAAAGCTCACCGGACCACCGACGATCACCAACGACGGCGTGACCATCGCCCGCGAGATACAGCTCCGCGAACCCTTCGCCAACATGGGTGCGCAGCTGGTCAAGGAAGTGGCGATGAAAACCAATGGTGTGGTCGGCGACGGCACCACCACGGCAACCGTGCTCGCCCAGGCGATGGTCCGCGAGGGGCTGCGGTCCGTCGACGCCGGGGCCAACCCCATGCGGGTGCGCCGCGGCATCGAACGGGCCGTGTCCGTGGTCGTCGACTCCCTCCACGAGCAGGCCTCCCAGATCGGCGGGCAAAGCGATCTGCAGCGGATCGCGACTCTCGCCGCCAGCGACGACGAGGTGATCGGGCACGCCATCTCGAAGGCCGTCGACTACGTCGGCAAGTCCGGGGTCGTCACCACCGAGGAGAGCGACACCCTCGGGCTGTCGGTCGACATCGTCGACGGCATCGAGTTCGATCACGGCTACATCTCCGGCTACATGGTCACCGACCCGGAGCGGATGGAAGCGGTGCATACCAATCCGCTGATCCTGCTGACCAACAAGAAGATCACCCAGGTTCAAGACATCATGCCGAGCATCGAGGTGGCCAAGCGCGCCGACCGGCCCCTGGTGGTGCTGGCCGAGGAGGTCGACGGGCCGGCCCTGCAACTTCTCGTCGGCGGCAACATGCACAAGACGATGCAGTCGGTGGTCGTCCGGGCCCCCGGTTTCGGACATCGCCGGGTCGCCGAGCTAGAAGACCTCGCGGTGGCACTGGGTGGGCACGTGATCGCCAAGGACACCGGCATCGAACTGTCCGAAATCAGTGTCGAGCATCTCGGTTCGTGTGATCGCATCACCGTGACCGAGAACGAGACCACGATCGTCGGCGGGCACGGGGACCAGCGCCTGCTCGACGCTCGCATCGCCCAGCTCGAATCCCAGCACGAGCGCGCAAAGATCGAGGCTGACCAGGAAAGCCTCGAACTGCGCATCGCCCGGCTCACCGGTCGGGTTGCCGTCATCCGCGTCGGCGGCGCGACCAGCGTCGAGCTCAAGGAGCGGATGTTGCGCGTCGAGGACGCCCTGGCCGCCACTCGCGCCGCGGTGGAGGCGGGGATCGTCTCCGGTGGTGGTACCGCGCTGGCGCAGTCGCATCGGGCGTTGGCCGATCTCGACCTGACCGGCGACGAGGCCATCGGGTGTGACGTCGTGCGCCGCGCTCTCGCCGAACCGCTGCGCTGGATCGCGATCAACGCCGGGTTCGACGGCGACGAGGTCGTCGAGGTGGTCGCAGGTTTACCGCTCGGGCACGGGTTCAACGCGCTCACCGGTGAATACGGGGACATGTTCGACGACGGGGTGATCGACCCGTTCAAGGTCACCCGCGCCGCACTCGAGAGCGCGGCCTCGATCGCGGCACTTCTGATCACCACGGAGACCGCTGTCGTGGAAGAGGTGCTGGGCAATCCCGGTGCCATCATGGCGCCCGGTTTCGGCGATCTCGCCGAAGGCATGGTCCGCCCGTCGAACATCTACTAGAGC
>NZ_JBFUGT010000098.1:0-22259 GCF_056402775.1 Rhodococcus sp. P3_B8 | reverse complement strand
GCGCCGGGGGCCGGCGGACGGGAAGCGCCGGGGGCCTGCTGGCGTGGAGCGCCGGGGGCCGGCGGGCGGGGAGATGTCGGACGCGCGGGACGCGCCTCGGCGGGGGCGTCTTCCCGCACTCGCGGCCTGCTCGGGTCGTGGTGGCCACGGTCGAGTCCCCGCGGTTCGGTGACCGGGGGCAGGACGTGCAGAATGCCGGACAGTCGGGCGACGGCCTCGATGGCCGAATCCCACTCGCGTCCGCTGCTGCCGATGGGCAGCGAACCGAGGGTCCATTCGCCCTCGCTCCACAGCATGTTCACGTGCGGCGGCACCGACTCGGTGAACGCCACCATGCGCTGATCGCAGACCCTGCGGGCGATTTCGAGGTCTGTGGCGAACACGACTCGCGGTCCGATGGCACCGAGGAGTTCGAGATCCGAGTCCTTCGGCGGCGGGGTCGACTTGAGGCGCAGGTCGATGTCGACGTCCGAGCCCACCCGGCGGCGCACGGCGACGATGGTCGCGGTCTCCTCGAGGTCGAACAGGATGAACGACTCGCCCCGGCGTTCGCCCTTCACCACGTCGATGGCGCTGAGGTACTCCTGCTTGGCCAGCGCGGCGCGATGGAATTGGCCAGGCAGCTTCTCTTCGACGTTGTCGTACGTGTAGCCCTGGGCCTTGGCCCAGATCTGCCGCACCCGACCTGTCTGATCACGACGCGAGCGATCGAAATAGAGCAGCGCGCACGCGCCTGCGAGTGCGATCAACGCCAGTACGAACCACATTCCCGTCATCGGTGATCAGCCTAGCGAGTCGACGCCGTTACGAGGCGAAGCGGTACCCGGACACCCCGTGTCGGTTTTGCCCGGACCCATCGTCTCAGTTACCGCCGAGCTTCGGCAGCTCGGTGCTGATGATCGTCTCGGCCATCATCGTGCCGTTCTCGACCTTCGTCCCCTGCACCATCACGGTGAACCCGGGCTTCAGATCGGCGACCGTGGTGCCGTCGAGTGCGATCACGTTGGTCTGCGCGTTGGTCTGAACCGTCAGCCGGGATCCGCCGAGGGCGTCGAGGGTGAGTGTGGAACCGTCGTTGGCACTGATCGTTCCGAACGCGGCGCCCGCAGCGCCGATGGCCTCGCCGATTCCGCCGGGGAGTTGATCGAGCGGCGACTCCGACGTGGTCGACGGCGGCGGTGTCGTCTTCGGCGGCGCGGTCGTGGCGGGCGGACGGGACGTGGTCGGGCCCGCCGCCGTGGTGCTCGAGGAATTGTTCGGCGCGGACGTGAAGAGGGCGACACCGAAACCGATGACGGCGATCAACAGCAGCGCGGCCGCCGTGGCGGCGATCCACGTGCCGATCCGCCGGGGCTTCTTCTCCTCGGGACTCTCGGTGACCGGCGCCTGGTACTGCGAGCCCGGGTACTGCCCCGGCGGGTACTGGGCGTTCGGGTACTGCCCCGTCGGATACCCGCCCTGGTACTGCTGGGCGTCGTACGGCGGATACGCCTGCGTGGCGTTCGGTGGCGGAGCCTGCGGGTCGTACCGCGGATCGTAGGTCGGGTAGGCCTGGGTGGGATTGGGCTGGTTCTGCCCGTACGCGGCGGTCGGATCGGACGTGTAGAACTGCTCGGTCGGCCTGCCTGCGGGGCCCAGGTGCTCGGTGCGCTGCTCAGCCGATCCGAGGTGCTCGGTCGGCTGGTCCTGCCGCGACCACGCCTGGGTGGGGTCCTCGTCACCGGCCCTCGACGCGGAATCGGCGGTGGTCCACGACTCCGTTCCGTCGTACGCGCGTTCCTGCGGGGTGCGCGGGTCGTCGGGGTTCGTCATGATCGGCCCCTCCCTCGGGTTCGTCCGGCCGGTGTCCTGCGGCTACGGACGTCCAGGGTAACGGCGAAACTTAAGACGTCGCTGTGAAAACACAGGTGAGTGGCACGGCGTGCGGGAGCACACCGTGCCACTCACGTACGGATCAACCGAGGACGAGCGCGTCCCCGGTCTCGGACACCTTCACGGGGACGGTGTCGCCGTCCTTGACGTCACCGGCGAGCAGCAGCTTCGCGAGCTGGTCGCCGATCGCCTGCTGAATCAGCCGGCGCAGCGGCCGGGCCCCGTACATCGGGTCGTAGCCGCGGACCGCCAGCCAGAAGCGGGCCGAGTCGGACACGTCCAGCGTCAGCCGCCGCGCCGCGAGCCGGCGGGACAGCTGATCGAGCTGGATGTCGACGATGGATTCGAGCTGCTCTTCCGTGAGCGACTCGAAGATCACGACGTCGTCGAGCCGGTTGATGAACTCCGGCTTGAACGCGTGCCGCACCGCATCCATCACCTGCTCCCGCGATCCACCCGCACCGAGGTTGGACGTGAGGATCAGGATGGTGTTGCGGAAGTCGACGGTGCGTCCCTGACCGTCCGTCAGCCGGCCTTCGTCGAGGACGGCGAGCAGGATGTCGAACACGTCGGGGTGCGCCTTCTCCACCTCGTCGAACAGCACCACCGTGTACGGACGCCGTCGCACGGCCTCGGTGAGCTGGCCGCCCGCCTCGTACCCGACGTATCCGGGCGGGGCGCCGACGAGCCGGGCCACCGAATGCTTCTCGCTGTACTCGGACATGTCGATGCGGACCATGGCGCGCTCGTCGTCGAACAGGAAGTCGGCGAGGGACTTCGCGAGCTCCGTCTTGCCGACGCCGGTGGGCCCGAGGAACAGGAACGAACCGGTGGGCCGGTTGGGGTCGGCGACTCCGGCGCGGGCGCGGCGCACCGCATCCGACACGGCGACGACGGCCTCTTCCTGGCCGACGACCCGCTTGCCGAGTTCGGATTCCATCCGCAGCAGCTTGGCGGTCTCGCCCTCCATCATGCGGCCGGCCGGGATGCCGGTCCATGCCGCGACCACGTCTGCGACGTCGTCGGGACCCACTTCCTCCTTGAGCATGACGTCGCCGTCGGCGGCGGCACCGGACTCGCGGGCTGCCTGCTCGAGTTCCTTCTCGAGCTGCGGGATGCGGCCGTACCGCAGCTCCGCGGCCCGGCCGAGGTCGCCGTCGCGTTCGGCGCGTTCCTCCTCGCCGCGCAGCGTCTCGAGCTGCTCCTTGACCCCGCGCACGGAGTCGATGGCCTGCTTCTCGTTCTGCCAGCGGGTGGTCAGCTGGTTGAGCTTCTCCCGTTCGTCGGCGAGTTCCTGCCGCAGCTTCTCGAGCCGGTCCTTCGACGCCGCGTCGGATTCCTTCTGCAGCGCCATCTCCTCGATCTCGAGGCGGCGGACGATGCGTTCGACGGTGTCGATCTCCTCGGGTCGCGAGTCGATCTCCATCCGCAGCCGGGACGCGGCCTCGTCGACGAGGTCGATCGCCTTGTCCGGCAGGAACCGGGACGTGATGTAGCGGTCGCTGAGCGTGGCGGCGGCGACGAGCGCGGAGTCGGTGATGCGCACACCGTGGTGCACCTCGTACCGCTCCTTGAGCCCGCGCAGGATGCCGACGGTGTCCTCGACGGAGGGTTCACCCACCAGCACCTGCTGGAAGCGACGTTCGAGGGCGGCGTCCTTCTCGATGTACTTGCGGTATTCCTCGAGCGTGGTCGCGCCGACGAGCCGCAGCTCACCGCGGGCGAGCATCGGCTTGATCATGTTGCCCGCGTCCATCGCGGACTCACCGGTGGCACCCGCACCGACGATGGTGTGGAGCTCGTCGATGAACGTGATGACCTGACCGGCCGAGTTCTTGATGTCGTCGAGGACGGCCTTGAGCCGCTCCTCGAACTCGCCGCGGTACTTGGCGCCCGCGACCATCGATCCGAGGTCGAGGGAGATCACGGACTTGCCGCGCAGCGATTCGGGAACGTCGCCGGCGACGATGCGCTGGGCGAGTCCCTCGACGATGGCGGTCTTGCCGACACCGGGTTCGCCGATCAGCACCGGGTTGTTCTTGGTCCGGCGGCTGAGTACCTGCACGACGCGGCGGATCTCGTTGTCGCGGCCGATCACCGGGTCGAGCTTGCCGTTGCGGGCCAGGGCGGTGAGGTCGGTGGAGTACTTCTCGAGCGCCTGGTATGTCCCTTCCGGATCCGGGCTGGTGACGCGCGCACTGCCGCGGACGGTGGTGAACGCATCACGCAGCGCCTCGGGGGTGGCGCCGTGCCGCTTCAGCAGTCCGGCCACGTCCGACTCACCCGAGGCGAGACCGACCATCAGGTGTTCCGTCGACACGTACTCGTCGTCGAGTTCGGTGGCGAGGTGCTGTGCTGCGGTGAGTGCGGCGAGGGCCTCGCGGCCGAGCTGCGGTGTGGTTGTGGCGCCCGTCGTCTTGGGCAGCCGGTCGACAAGATCCTGCCCTTCACGATGGACCACGGTGGGATCGACGCCGACCGCCTTGAGCAGCGGGGCGGCGATGCCGTCGGTCTGGTCGAGCAGGGCCACGAGCAGATGCGCGGGCCTGATGTCGGGATTACCGGCCGACGACGCCGACTGGAGCGCAGCGGTCATCGCGGCCTGGGTCTTGGTGGTCGGATTGAACGAGTCCACTGTTCACCTCTTCTGGCGTTGTAGAGCGGTCCGCCGCCCGGGGCCGAGTGGCACGTGGCGACGCTGTCATCTTCTTAACGCGCGAAGGGTTGAGTCTGTTCCGCTCAACTTTAGAAATCTTCCGCTACCCCCATCATCTCGCCCCGCAACGCTTCGCGGGGCGGGATGTCAGGCCCCGATCGCGGTCGCCATAGTCGGCCAGGACGCGGACAGGTCGTCGCGCCAGTACCCCCACGAGTGCGTTCCGACCGGCCGGAGGTCGACCGTGGCCGGAATGTCCAGGGCGCGGAGTTTCTCGGCCAGCCGCATCGTGCAGTCGTTGGTGACGGCCTCGATGACACCACCCACCACGACCTGCGTCGCAAGGTTGCGACGGTCGCCGCCGACGGTCCGGGCGTCGAGGGTGTCGTACGGTCCCGGCAGCCCGCTGCCGTTGGAGATGTAGAGGGTGGTCCCCCGGAGCTTCTCGGCGTTGACGTACGGATCGTTCGCGGCCCACAGCGGATCGTTGGCCGCACCCCACATGTTCTCGGGGTTGCCGCCGAAGTCCGACACCGTGATCTCGACGAACCGGCGCGCCACCGGGTCGCTCGTCATCGCGCACCCGCTGTACGCCCCGACGCTCTGATACAGCCCCGGCTTGGAGATCGCGAGGTTGAGGACGCTGGTGGCCGACATGGACAGCCCGGCGATGGCGTTCTTCCCGGTCGTCTCGAGCGCCGAGTCGACGATGGGCGGTAGTTCCTTCGTCAGGAACGTCTGCCACTTGTTCCGCCCGAGCTCGGGATCGTCCTGCTTCCAGTCCGCGTAGTAACTGGACTGGCCACCGAACGGGATGACTACGTTGACGTCCTTGTCGGAGAAGAACTTCTCGACGTCCGCCTTCTGCTCCCAGCCGAACTGCTCGGAGTTCCCCTCGACGCCGCCGAGCATGTAGACGGTGGGACGCTTCTCCGACGCGGCCCGGATGACCCGGACGGTGATGTCCTTGTCCATGGCGGTCGAGTGGACGGTGAAGTTCATCTGCGATTCGCCCACTGGGGTGACCTCGACCAACCGCGAACCGTCGGGCGCCTCGTCGGCCGAGATCGACTCGATCGTCGTCCGTGGTTCCGCCGAGACGACGCTTCCGCCGCTGATCACCGTCAGCGTCACGGCCGCCACGACCGCGGCGGTCCGACGAATCCGAACCGAACTGGCCATCCCCGGACGAAACCGACCCCGATCCCGCGCACAGCCAACTCTCATGGGCCCCCCTCGGTAACGCCGCCTGTTTACTGGATGCATCGTGCCTTGCCGGTGGTCACAGCTCAATAGCGACCCACCGAAATGCCGGGGGCGAACGCCCAGCCGGCCGTTGCCGTAACCCCGGGTCCGCGCGCGGGACGGCTAGAATGCGGGTGTTCGAATCAGCAGGCACGGAGGCAGGGGACGGCTTGACACGAGATTGCCTCGATCCGCTCGTGATTTCGCGTCTGCGCGCCAGCTTTTCGTCGATCGTGTCCACCGAACACGGACGCAACCGGCTCACCACCACGTTCTACGCCACCCTGTTCGCCGAACACCCCGAATTCCGCGCGCTCTTCCCCCCTGCACTGGATCAGCAGGGCCACCGCCTGTTCCAGGCGCTGCAGTTCGTCATCGACAACCTCGACGACGAGGGCCGGGTCCTCGGTTTCCTGAGCCAGCTCGGCCGTGACCACCGCAAGTACGGCGTCGAGGGCAGGCACTACTTCGCGTCGGGCAATGCGCTGCTGGTCGCCGTGCAGAGCTCCTTCACCCAGGCCATCTGGACGCCCTCGCTGACCGCGGCCTGGACGGAACTGCTCGACCTCCTCCTCCACACGATGGCCGACGCCGCGGACACCGACGACCTGCCCGCCGCATGGGGCGCCACCGTGGTCGATCACGAACGCCGCCTCGACGACCTCGCGATCGTCCGTCTCGAGACCGACTCCCCCATCCCCTACGGTGCGGGCCAGTACCTCAGCGTTCAGATCCCGCAACGGCCCCGGATGTGGCGATATCTGTCGGCGGCCATTCCCGCCAACCCGTACGGACAGCTCGAATTCCACGTGCGCCGCGTGTCGGGTGGGTGGGTGAGCCCCGCCATCGTGAACGAGACGCAGGTGGGCGACCGGTGGCTGCTCAGCTCCCCGCTCGGTGGGCTCGAGGTCGACCGCGACAGCGGGCAGGACGTCCTGATGATCGGTTCGGGAACGGGCATCGCGCCGCTGCGCGCGCAGGTGATGGAAATGGCGATGCGGTCGAACAATCCGCGGGTCCACATGTTCGTGGGTGGCAAGTACCCGTGCGATCTGTACGACATCGAGACCCTGTGGCACCTGTCGCTGAGCAATCCGTGGCTGACCGTGGTTCCCGTGTCCGAGGAGGACGAGGACCCGTGGTGGCACACGATTCCCGCCCCGGAGGCGCCGCCGGGGTTGCATCAACGCCTCCAGGGGCAACTCGGCCGCGTCGTCGCCCGGTTCGGCTCGTGGGCGGACCGGCAGATCCAGATCTCCGGTTCGCCGGCGATGATCAAGACCACCGTGTACGCGTTGCAGCGCGGCGGTACGCCGCCCGAACTGATCCGGCACGACCCCCTGATCTAGTTCCGCAGCCCGTCCCCGCCCATCCGCCATCCGGTTCGACCGTCGGGAGAGCATCACGCCATGCAAGCCACGCAGACCACCTGGACCAGCACCGTCGTCGAGCATCACCGTCTGCGGCACGACCTCGCCGTGATCCGCCTCGTCGGTGACTACGTCCCGTTCGTGCCGGGGCAGTACGTGGACGTGAGCGTTCCCCAGAACCCGCGGCTGCTGCGCAGACTCTCCCCCGCCCTGCCGCCGTCGTTGGACGGCAAGCTCGAATTCCACGTCCGGACGGTTCCCGGCGGCTGGGTCAGCGGCGACATCGTCACGGAGACCTCGCCCGGCGACCAGTGGCAGATCCTCGAACCGCGCGGCACGATGTCCGTCGACGAGGACGGGCCGGACGTCATCATGATCGCCGGCGGCACCGGCCTGGCCCCGTTCCGGTCGATCCTGCTGGACCTGTCGCGCAAGCCGAATCCGCCGCGGGTGTTCCTGTTCACGGGCGATCGGACGCCGCGCGATCTGTACGCGTCGGACATGCTCTACCTGCTGCTGCAGGATCTGCCGTGGCTCACCGTCATTCCGGTGGTGGAGAACGTCGTGAATCCGGACTGGACCGACGAATGGTACGAGCGCACCAGAGTGGACGTGGGCTTCACCGAGGACGATCTCATCGAGGGCTCACTGCCCGACGTCGTGACGTCCTACGGCGCGTTCACCGAGCACCAGGTGCTGGTGTGCGGTTCGGCGGCAATGGTGCGTGCCACCCTCGACCGTCTCCGCGACACCGGGACCCCCACGGAGAACATTCAGTTCGACCCGTACTGAGGCGTTCGGGTCAGTAGGACGGGTCGTGCCGGATGTTTTCCGGCGGAGTGCCCGCGGCGTGCAGCCGGAACTTGGTGGTGTTGATCATCGCCTCGGAGCCGACGAGCTGGATGTCGCGCTCGGCCCACGTCCCGAAGTCGGCGACGACCTGCCCCACTTTGCCGGTCAGCCGGCGGTGCATGCCGGGCAACGCGGCGCTGCTCGGCCCGGTGTACCACCAGGGGTCCTCATCCTCCTCGGTGACCGGGACGACGGTCAGCCACGGGTTCTGCTCCGCGAGCGCCCACAGGGTGCCCAGGTCGTAGAGGTCGCAGGGGTACCGGCCGGCGAAGAAGAGGTGGACGCGGCGGTCTTGGCCGCGTTGCGACATCTGCAGGATCTGCGCGCGCAGCGGGGCGATGCCCGTCCCCGATCCGATCATGAGAATGTCGCGACCGTTGTCGTAGCGGACTCCCAGGTCGCCGAGCGGGGATCCGATCACCCACCGCTCGCCCACGAGGGTCTGGCTGACGATGGCGGGGCTGACCCAGCCGCCCGACACCCGGCGGACGTGGAACTCGATGATGCCCTGGTCGTTGGCGGGGTTCGCCGGCGACAGGTACCGCCACATCCGGGGACGCGACGGCACCTGCACGCTCACGTACTGGCCGGCGGTGTAGGCCATCGGCTCGTCGAGTTGCAGGCGGACGATCGACACGTCCTTGCGGACCTGAAGGTGCTCGATCACGGTCGCACCCCACGCCGGCGGGCCGCTCTCGGCGTTGGCCGCATCCATCATGGTGGCGGCGACGACCGAGAGGACGTCGCGCCACGCCTGCTCGAGTTCGTCGGTCCACGGCTCGGTCGAGGGGAACTGTTCGACCGCGGCGATCAGGGAGTTGCCGACGGCGACGTAGTGCGCGTCCTCGATTCCGTACTTGCGGTGGTCCCGGCCGAGCTGGGCGAGGTAGGCGAGGATCTGCCCGGATTCCTCCTCGAGCCGTTCGATCACGTACTGGACGGCGGAGATCAACCGGTCGCGTTGCTCGTCCATGGCCGCGGGGAAGAAGTCCCGGGCGTCGGGATACCGCGCGAACAGCAGGGCATAGAAGGACCGGGACAGAGTCTGAGGCCCGTCCGGCACCGCCGCGATAGCCTTGAAACTCGACCGGACCAGCGATATTGCCTGTGAATCCACCGCGCATCCTCGTCACCGACTGAACGCGGCCCTGCCGCGAAGTACTTGGGCAGACTATAGGCGCGGACGCCACGCCGCAGACCAGGTCCCTTCTTTCCGGCCCTGGTCGTGCTATCCGACCGCTCGGTCTGCACTTTCCCAGTACCGGGAGCGCAGCGCCTTCTTGTCCAGTTTGCCGAGCGGGGTCAGCGGCAGTGCGTCGACGAAGTCGATCGACTTGGGGGCGTGCACCGATCCCTTCGCGGCGCGCACCCGTTCGACGAGTTCGGCGGCGTCGACCGTCTRCCCGGCCCGCAACACCACGCACGCCTTGACGGCCTCGCCCCACTTCTCGTCCGGAACGCCGACCACCGCGACCGAGCCGACGGCAGGATGCGCCGAGATGACGTCCTCGATCTCCCGGGGGAACACGTTGAAGCCGCCGGTGACGATCATGTCCTTCTTGCGGTCGACGATCGTCATGAATCCGTCTTTGTCCTTGCGCGCGACGTCGCCCGTGTGCAGCCAGCCCCCGCGGAACGCCTCGGCGGTCTCGGCGGGCTTCTTCCAGTACCCCTTCATGACCAGCGGGCCGCGGACGCAGATCTCGCCGAGCTCACCCTGCGGCACCTCGTTCAGGTCGTCGTCGAGCAGGGCGACGTTCAACCAGGGCACGGGACGCCCGCACGTCGCGAGCCGGCTGGGATCGTCCGCCAGGTGCTCTTCCTTCCGCAGCACCGCGATGGTCATTCCGCATTCGGTCTGGCCGTAGAACTGGAAGAAGATCTGGCCGAACTTCTCGATGCCCTCCTTCAACCGGGCCGGCGACATCGCCGAGGCGCCGTAGAACAGCGTCTGCAGGCTGGACACGTCCCGCTTCGGCAGGTCGGGGTGATCCATCAGCAGGTAGATCATGGTGGGGACGAGCATCGTGGCCGAGATCTTGTGCTTCTCGATCGCCTCGAGGACGGCACCGGGCTCGAACGCGGGCAGCACGATCAGCGCGCCACCACGCAGCAGGGTCGGGATGAAGAAGGCGGCGCCGGCGTGCGACAGCGGCGTGCAGATGAGGAATCGCGGTTCGTCGGGCCACTGCCATTCGGCCATCTGAATCTGATTGAGCGTCGCGCCGGACTGGTAGGAGCCGACGACGCCCTTCGGCTTGCCGGTGGTGCCGCCGGTGTAGACCATGCTGCTGTTGTCGTCGGCGGCCACGTCCGCCGCCCGCAGGCGTTGCGGGGTGAACGTCTCGGCGAGTGCGAGAATGTCGGTGCCGACTTCGGACGGCCCCAACGACAACACGTTCTCGATCGACGGCGACTGCGCCACCAGTTCGGCGGCGCGCTCCTCGAAGGCGGTGGGATCGAAGATCAACGTCTGGATCTCGGCGTCGCCGACGATGTACAGATGGTCGTCGATCGAGCCCATCGGGTTCAGCGCGCTGGCGCGGCATCCGGAGATCATGGTGGCGCCCATGCTGATGAGCACTTCGGGCCTGTTCTTGGACAGCATGGCGGTGCTCGTGCCCTTACCGATTCCGAGTGAAGCCAGTGCCTGCGCAAAGCAACTGATCTGATCGCGCATCTCACCGCCGGTGAGGACGACGTCGCCGAGGTAGAGCGCCGGCTTGTCGGAGTTGCGTTCCAGTGCAGTGATGAGGAGGTCTGCAGCGAAGGCGGGTCGATGCAGATCTGCGAACTCGTCGGTCATCTGTAATCCTTCTACTCCCGCGACGCCGAGGCGCGTGGTCCGGCGGCCTGGATTTTCTATGTCCTGGGTCACCGACACCCTAACCGGAAACCGGAAAAACTGAAACCTGTTCCACCTGGCGCGCGGTGCCGACGGCAACTCCACGCCGGAACGCGTCCGATAACGTGAGGTCCATGAGTCCGCAGGACCGAATCGCAGAACGGATCTCGACCGCTGCCCAGAGCGCGCACGTCTTCCTCGCAACGGCGGAATCGCTCACCGGCGGACAGATCTCGTCCATTCTCGGCGCGGCGCCCGCCTCCTCCGACTGGTATCGGGGCAGCGTGGTCGCGTATTCCAGCGAAGTGAAGCACCGGGTGCTGAAGGTGCCGGACGGTCCCGTCGTCAGTGAGGCCAGTGCCCGCGCGATGGCCGGAGCGGTCGCGGAACTGCTCGGAGCCGACATCGCCGTCGCGGTGACCGGTGCGGGCGGCCCCGACCCTCAGGACGGGCAACCGCCGGGGACCGTCTGGTTCGGACTATTCACCCACGGCCGTATCGACACCGAGATGCACCGATTCGCCGGTGAACCGCAGGACGTCGTGACCGCAACGACCGACCGTGCCCTGGAACTGCTCGAGCAGGCGTTGGTCTCCGCGCCCGGTCGAGTTCCTCCCCCGCTCGCATAGATCTCCGAGAGTCGGGTAATCGTCCGAACGGGCACCTCTACACCCGAGGAGGATTTCCGTGCCGAAGACCACCGACAGCGGCAAGCCGAAGAAGAGCGAGCTCCCCGAGACGCTGAAGAAGTCGTCCGAGAAGGCGCAGCGCACGTTCGCCAAGGTGTACGACTCCGCAATGGATCAGTACGGGGACGAGGAACGGGCGCATCGCGTCGCGTACGACGCCCTCAAACACAGCTACGAGAAGGTCGGGGACCACTGGGAGGCCAAGGACGAGAAGGGCCCCTCGGACGAGCGCGCGAAGAGCGGCGGCCCGAACGCGTCCGGTGAGACGGCCGAGGGCGTCGACGCCAACGCGAGCAAGGACCACCTCCTGCACATCGCTCAGCGGCTCGACATACACGGCCGGTCCACCATGACCAAGGACGAACTCGTCGACGCGATCGAGAAGGCGAACCGGAGAGCCCGATGAGAGCCGTGACGTGGCAGGGCAAGCGGAAGGTCAGCGTCGACACCGTCCCCGACCCCGTGATCGAACAGAAGACTGACGCGATCGTCGAGATCACCACCACCAACATCTGCGGCTCCGACCTCCACCTGTACGAGGTGCTCGGCGCGTTCATGAGCGAGGGCGACATCCTCGGCCACGAACCGATGGGCATCGTGCGCGAGGTGGGCTCCGAGGTGACCGAGGTGAAGGTCGGCGACCGGGTGGTGATCCCGTTCCAGATATCCTGCGGCAGTTGCCACATGTGCGATCGGAAGCTGTTCACCCAGTGCGAGATCACCCAGATCCGGGACGAGGGTATGGGTGCGGCGCTGTTCGGGTATTCGAAACTGTACGGGAGCGTTCCCGGCGGCCAGGCCGAGTATCTTCGGGTGCCGCACGTGAAGAACACGCACATCACGGTTCCCGAAGGTCCACCGGATTCGCGCTTCGTGTATCTGTCCGACGTGCTGCCGACGGCGTGGCAGGCCGTCGAGTACGCGGACATCCCCGACGGCGGTTCCGTCGTCGTTCTCGGGCTCGGACCGATAGGCGACATGGCGGCACGCATCGCTGCGCACAAGGGTTTTCGTGTCATCGGCGTGGATCTCGTGCCCGAGCGTCTCGCCCGCGCGCAGGCGCGGCACATCGAGACGGTCGACCTGACCGACACCGAGGGCGAACTCGGCGACGTGATCCGGGAGATGACCGGCGGCCGCGGCCCCGATTCCGTCATCGACGCCGTCGGCATGGAAGCGCACGGCTCCCCCGGCGCGAAACTTTTGCAGCAGGTCACGTCTCTCCTGCCCGACGCCATCGCGGGCCCGCTGATGTCGACGGCGGGAATCGACCGGCTGCACGCGCTGTACGCGGCCATCGACATCGTGCGCCGCGGCGGCACCCTCTCGCTCATCGGGGTGTACGGCGGAATGGCCGACCCGATACCTATGCTCACCCTGTTCGACAAACAGATTCAGCTGCGGATGGGCCAGGCCAACGTGAAGCGGTGGGTCCCGGACATCCTGCCGTTGCTCACCGACGCCGACCCCTTGGGCGTCGACACGTTCGCCACTCACGAACTGCCACTGGACCACGCCCCGCACGCGTACGAGATCTTCCAGAAGAAGGAAGACGGCGCTGTGAAGATTCTCCTGAAGCCGTAATGCCTTCTCTGTGGCTCGATCACGTCGCTGGGCACCGCGGTGCGGTCACCGGGCGGTCGTGGGACGAACGCGGACGGTACGACACCGTGGTGGTGGGCGCGGGGGTGACCGGACTGATCCTCGGGTTGCTGCTCGCCCGCGCGGGACAACACGTCGCCGTCGTGGAAGCGCGGACCATCGGCGCCGTCACGACGGGGAACACCACAGGCAAGGTCAGTGTGCTGCAAGGGACCCGGCTCGCCGAGATCGGCCGACGCCACGCGGTGCACATCCTGCGCTCGTACGTCGAGGGAAATCTGGAGGGCCAGCAGTGGCTGCTCCGGTACTGTCGCGATCGCGAGATTCCCGTGGGCACGGCATCGGATTTCACGTTCGCGCAGACCGAGTCCGGCACCGACGCGGTGCGCGCTCAGTACACGGCCGCCCGATCAGCGGGCCTGCCCGTCCGACTGGTGCCGGAACTCGACATCCCGGTGCCCCACGTCGACGCCGTCACAATCGACGACCAGGCGTTCCTGGACCCGATGCCCGTTCTCCACACGGTGGCCCGCGACGTGATCACGCACGGCGGCGACGTGTTCGAGCACCGTCGTGTGACGGCGGTCCGGACGCTGGTGCGATTCCACGTCCTGTCGACGCCGAACGGCGACATCGAAGCCCGACGCGTGGTTCTCGCGACGGGAACTCCGATCCTCGATCGCGGAGGATTCTTCGCCCGGCTGAAGGCGGAACGATCGTATGCGGCGGCGTTCCGAGTGCCGGGCGGTGCCCCCGGCGGCATGTACCTGACCGCCGATCAGCCCACCCGGTCGTTGCGCCCGGCCGACGACGGTCGTGTTCTGGTCGTCGGCGGCAACGGTCACGACGTCGGCCGAAGCACGTCGCCGCAGGCCGCGGTCGACGATCTGCTGGCCTGGACCGGCCGCCACTTTCCCGGGGCGACGCCGACCCACCGCTGGTCGGCGCAGGACTACTCCTCGCTGAACGCGCTTCCCTATGTCGGCCCACTGGTTCCGGGCAGCGACGGCATTCTCGTCGCGACCGGCTACGGAAAGTGGGGACTCTCGAACGGCGTCGCCGCCGCTCTTGCGCTCGCCGGACGCATTCTCGGTGGCCACATGCGGTGGGCGGAGGCCTTCCAGAGCTATTCGCCGACGCAGCTTTTCGACCTTCCCGCGGTAGTGAAGGCGAACGGCGAGGTGGCGAGGGAGATGGCTGCAGGCTGGGGCGACGCACTCGTGGGGCGGCAACGCGGGAAGGGCCGGGCACGCATCGTGCGAGAGGGTCTGCTGCCCGTCGGCGAGTACACCTCGAACGGTCACACCGAGCGCGTCTGCGCCGTCTGCCCGCACCTCGGTGGTGTGCTCCGCTGGAACGATGCGGAGGCGTCGTGGGACTGCCCGCTGCACGGGTCCCGATTCACCGCCGGCGGAACACTTCTCGAGGGCCCCGCAACCACCGATCTCCGACGACTCTGATTCCCACCCGATTGGCCGCGGGCCATCTGGGTACCCGTCGCTTGTTCTCACGAAAGGAAGGAAGTGCCCATGACATCGGCAGAGACACTTCGCGGCCGGAAGGTCGCGATCCTGGCCACCCACGGCGTCGAGGAAGTCGAACTCGTCGAACCCCGGAAGGCCGTGGAGGACGCCGGCGCGGAGGTCCGGCTGATCTCGTTGTCTCCCGGCAAGATCCAGGCCATGAACTCGGACGTGAACGCGGCAGGCACCTACGCCGTCGACGCCGTCGTCGGCGACGTGGCGGTCGCCGACTTCGACGCATTGATCCTGCCAGGCGGCACCACGAACCCCGACCACCTCCGGATGGACGCGTCCGCCGTCGCCTTCGTCCGCGACTTCGTCGCTTCGGGCAAACCGGTGGGCGTGATCTGCCACGGACCGTGGACGTTGGTCGAGGCCGACGTCGTCCGCGGCCGCACTCTCACGTCGTATCCCAGCGTGCGCACGGATATCCGCAACGCGGGCGGAACCGTGGTCGACGAGGAAGTGGTGGTCGACAACGGGTTGGTGTCGAGCCGCAACCCCGACGACCTGCCCGCGTTCTGCGCGAAGATCGTCGAGGAATTCGCCGAGGGCCGCCACCCGCAGTGACTAGTCCATCGGCGAGTGCGGTCGGGTCGGGTCCGTTGCGGGCGATGCCCCGACCCGCGCCGTGAAGAATCCGAGCGCGACCATTGCGGCGCCGAGTGCGAAGTGCAGCCAATTGTCTGCCGTGTTGACCGGCACGAAGTTCGCCGCACTGGCCTGGTCGATCACCAGTCCGTAAATCCACAGCACGAGATAGACCACACCGCCGACGATCAGGTACAGGCGCGCAGTCTGCACTGTCCTGGCGAATGCGATGCCGGCGACGCCGAAAATCAGGTGAACGACGTTGTGCAGAACCGAAACCTGGAATATCCCCAGCAGTTTCGCGCCCGAATGGTGCCCGGCGCCGCCGAGCAGGTCGTAGTCGGTCGTGATGCCGGGAAACGAAACCCAGGATCCCGACCATGAGGAATACCGCACCCACGACGAGCGCGGCGATCTGAACCGGCGACTTCGTCCGGGACGACTCGCGCGTACCCATTGCTCTGCCCTTCCTTCGCGATCGACTGGTCCCCGATTACCCGTCAGCGAACACGTCAACCGCCCAGCGCCGTCAGCGCGAGTCCGGCACCGTCACCACCACGCGGGTGCCCGATCCGGGTGAGGACGTGACGTCGAAGGTGCCGCCGAGGCTTTCGACCCGCACGATGTGCGACGCCAGCCCGATGTGCCCCTGCGCCACCCGTTCCGGGACGACGGCCGGATCGAAACCGGTGCCGTCGTCGGCAACCGTCAGCGTGGTCCGCCCGTCGGCGCGGGTGAGTGCGAATTCGATCGTCGTGGTGCGGGCATGTCTGGTCACGTTGGTGAGCAGTTCCCGCGCCACCCGGTAGAGCAGCTCCTGGCAGTCGGGGTGACCGACGTCGTCGAGGCTCACCGACATCTCGAACCCCCGTCGGGCGTAGAGATCCGTGAGCTCGCGCAGCGCCGCGGTGAGGCCCAGCTGCGCGAGGACCTGCGGATGCAGTGTGGTGACCGTGGACCGCAGTTGCGCCGCCGTCTCGCGGAGGGCGGACTCGGCGGCGACGAGCATGTCGTCCGGGTTTCGCTCCAGGGCCTCCTCCACGTCCAGCCGGGCGGCCAGGACATTCTGCAGGGGCCCGTCGTGGAGGTCCTCGGCCAGTTGCCGTCGCTCGCGTTCCTCGGCGCCCATCGATTCGGCGATCAGCTGCCTGCGCACATCCATCAGCGAGATCACCGTCGCAGAGCGCCGGACCAGCACGTACGACAACGCCGTCGTCGCGGCCGCGAGCCACAACAGGAACCCGAAGTAGAGGTACACCTCGTCGGGGAAGCCGACTGCGTCGTCGCGCTTGGAGTAGACGATCCACACCACCTGGTACCCGACGGCGGTGCAGACGCCGACGATCGCCGTCAGACGCGGCCGGTACTGGAACGCCACCGAGATCGGCAACAGGAAGAACACCGGCAGCAGCACCGACGTCGCGCCGCCGGAGACGACGCACAACGCCACTACCGCGGTGACGTCCGCGGCCGTGGACACCCAGCCCGCCCACGGTCCGACGTCCCGCACCAGGACGAAGATCAGCCAGCCGAGAGCGACCGCCGCATACCCGATCAGCAGACCCGCGAAGACGTCGGGTTGCCAGTGCGTCACGCGGATCACCGGCCCGAGCAGCGCCATCAGACCGATCAGCGGTAACCGGAGTATGGCGGTCACCCGGACCGCCTCGGTGCTGTAACGACGAACTACGCGACTCTGGGACGGAAGCGGCACGTCACTCCAGCAAGCCGCGTCGCATCGCCTCGGCCACCGCGGCCGCGCGGTCGCTCACCCCGAGCTTCTCGTAGAGGCGCTGGACATGGGTCTTGACCGTCGACGGCGCCAGATACAGCTCACCGGCGATCGTGGGAATGCTCTGGCCGCGCGCAATGAGCGCCAGCACTTCCTTCTCCCGGCCGCTCAGCGCCGGCCCGACCGGTTCACTGCGACGACGCACCTCGCCGGCCAGTCCGACGGCGAGGGAGGCGGGAAGGACGTCGCGGCCCTGTGCACAGTCCAGGACGGCTTTCACGATCTCCGCCCGAGTCGATTCCTTGGGCAGAAACCCCGCTGCCCCCTCCTGCAGCGCGTGGTAGACGATCGCGGACTCGTCGTGCGCCGACAGCAGCAGCACCCGCGTGGCGAGTTCGGCTCGTCGGACGGCCGCCGCCACCTGGGAACCGTCCAGCTCCGGCATCCGATAGTCGAGCAGTGCGACGTCGGGGGCGAGTTCGCGGATCAGGGCGAGCGCCGCCGCACCGTCGTCCGCCTCGCCGACCACATCGATGTCGCCACTCGCGAGGAGCGCACGGACGACACCGTCCCGAAAGATCGGGTGGTCGTCGCCCACCACCACACGCACGGCGCTCACGGCGCGGTCCGAGGCGAAGCGACTCCGGCGAAGTCCATTGCTCACTTTCTCACGAGAGCAGGCCCGCGCGGAGCACTTCGCGACCCCGCTGTCCCCCGATCGGTGGACACCGGATTCATCCCGCCCTCCGTCCTGTCGGTGGACAGACGACGGCGCGCATTCGCGACATAGTTGATGCACACCGGAAAACGGGGAGATCGGAAACCGAAACCCCCACGGCCCCAGACGTTCCCCCCGAAGCGTCAGACCCCCGAAGTTCCAGAACCCAGGAGAAGCCATCATGCGCACCACCGCCCGCCGCCGCGTCGCATTCTTCATCGCACTGCCCGCCACCGCAGTGGCCGTCACCGGATTCGCCATCGCCGCCGCCGGGGTTGCCACCGCGGGCACGATGCCGACGTCGGGACCCACGATCGCGATGACGATCAGCAACGACACCGATCTGCCGATGGTCCTCGCGGGCTCGTCGAACCCCTACGGGCAGTGGATTCAGGCGCCGTCGGACTACCTCGCCCCGCACAGCAGCCAGATCGTGAAGGCATTCTCCACCGACCCGAACGGCGTCGAGGTGGACGCCACGTACTCGCTCCCCGGCGGTGCCCAGGCTGTGTTCCGCGCCGACAACTACAGCAACACGACCGACGTGGACGGAACTCGCGTCGACGCCAACTACGGCCACGCCTACGGCATCAGCAGCTGGATCGACTCGGGCTACCCGAACATGAACGCCGGCTACCACCTGTACGGGCACCCCTGACAGACGATCCCGACCATCCACCGAACACTCGACGAAAGCCGGAGAACATGATCATGCACGTCACCGAGACCCCCACCCCCACCGTCTCCCGCACGATGTGGACCACCGAGGAGATCAAGGCACGTCTCGAGGAGATGAACATTCCGCGATCACGCACCCGCCGCGGGCCCCGCTGGGGCAACCGCGACCGATAAGCCGGGGGTTGGGGCCCGATGTCGCACTGGTTCACTCCGACAGGACCAGTGCGACATCGGTTCGGTTCACCCGAGAGATCGCCGGGTCAGCGCTGGTGCCGCGGCTTCCACACGACGAGGGCGTTGCTCCGCGGGATCGGAACGAGGTCGCGCCGGTACCCGGCGTGAATCTTCGCGATCTCCTCGGCCAGCTCGCGAACCCGGTGCTGCAGAGCCTCCACCTGGTTGGTGAGTTCGATGATCCGCTTGATCCCGGCGAGGTTGACACCCTCGTCCTGCGAGAGGCGTTGCACCTCGCGGAGCAACGCCACATCCCGCGGCGAGTACCGTCGCCCGCCACCGGACGTGCGGTGCGGGGTGACGAGACCGAGCCGGTCGTAGTTGCGCAACGTCTGCGCATGCATGCCGGCGAGTTCCGCGGCCACCGAGATCACGAAGATCTGGGCGTCCGGATCAACGGCGCTCTCGCGTGGATCCTGGGTCGTATCGCTCATCAAGCACCCGCCCACCCGGCCCTCGGATCGAATCCGCTGGCCTTCTCTGCTTCCAGATAGGTCTTCAATGCTTCGGTGGCCGGGTCGTCGAGCTTCTGCGGAACGGCGACCTTGACCGTGACCAGTAGGTCACCAGCGCCACCGGCACGCTTGGGGACGCCTCGGCCGCGCACCCGCAGAACCCGGCCGTCGGCGGTGCCCGCCGGAATCTTCACACCGACACGCCCCTCCAAGGTGGGGACGGAGACGGTGGTTCCGAGCACGAGCTCACCGTAAMTGACGGGGACGACGAGGGTGAGGTCGTCGCCGTTGCGGCCGAACACCTTGTCGGGACGCACCCGGACCGTGACGAACAGGTCGCCGGACGGTGCGCCGCGCAGGCCCGCTTCACCCTGGCCTGCCAACCGGATCTTCTGTCCGTCACTGACACCCGCGGGGACGCGGACGGTGATGGTGCGGGTCCGGTTGGTGACGCCGTTGCCGTGGCACACCTCGCACGGCGAGTCGATGATGGAGCCGGTACCGCGGCAGTCGTCGCACGGCTCACTGAACCCGAACGCGCCCTGGTTGCGGCTGACGATTCCGGTCCCGTTGCAGCGCGGGCAGACTCGCGGGCTGGTTCCCGGCTTTGCACCGCTGCCGTGGCAGGTGGTGCACGGCGACGGACTGGTCAGTCGCAGCGGAACCGTGACGCCCAGCGTGGCTTCACGGAATTCGAGGGTCGTCTCCGTCTCGACGTCGCTGCCGCGACGGGGACGGTTGGTGGTGCGGGTCGCGCCGCCGCCACCGGCGCCGCGATTGAACAGGCCACCGAAGATGTCGCCGAGGCCGCCGTCACCGGCCGCCGCGCCGCCGCCACCGAACAGGTCGTTGATGTCGAATCCGCCCTGGCCGAAACCGCCGGCTCCGGGGTTGAATCCGCCGCCGCCCTGTCCGAAACCGCCGCTCGCGAACAGTCGCCGGGCCTCGTCGTATTCCTTGCGCTTGGCAGGGTCCGAGAGCACGGCGTGTGCTTCGCTGACGGACTTGAAACGCTCCTCGGCCTTCGTGTCGCCGGGGTTCGCGTCGGGATGAAGGTCGCGGGCGAGCTTGCGGTACGCCTTCTTGATCTCGTCCGCGGATGCGTGGGACGAGACGCCCAGCTCCTTGTAGAAGTCCTTTTCGATCCACTCCCGTTGGCTCACTGGGCGTCTCCTCCTCTCGCTCTTACTCTTGTTCCGACTCGGCGGGCTTCGCCGCCTCGTCGGAGGTGTTCGCGCCGGCATCGCCTGCGCGATCGATCACAGCTACCATCGCATGCCGCAGGACGCGATCACCGAATTTGTAGCCCTTTCGCATCACTGTGCCGAGAACGGGGTCGTGACCCTCGCCCTCGTGCTGCACTGCCTCGTGCAGCGCCGGATCGAATGCGTCGCCCTCGGCGCCGAACTCGCTCAGGCCGAGCGACGTGAGGGTGCCGGTGAGCTTGTCCGCCACACCCTTCAGCGGCCCCGAGTCGAGGTCGCCGTGGCTGCGTGCACGGTCGAGGTCGTCCAGCACCGCGATGAGCTCACCGACGACGGACGCCTTGGCGTTCGCGATGTCGGCCTGCTTGTCGCGCTGGACGCGGCGGCGGTAGTTGGCGTACTCCGCCTGCAGTCGCTGCAGGTCGGCGGTGCGCTCCGCCAACTCGTCCGTCTCCGGAGCTGCCGTCTCCGGCAGGGCCCCTTCGTCCACCGAGCCGGGCTGCGGTGCGGCAGCGGTGCCCGCGAGGGGCTCCACTACCGGCTCCGCGTCCCGTGTCCGACCGGTCTCGGGGTCGATCTTCCGCTTGTCCACGAAAGTGACCGGTTCCTGCTCGGTGTTGTCGGACGTCACTTCTTCTCCGAGTCGGACGGCTCGTCCACGACCTCGGCGTCGACGACGTCGTCGGCACCATTCGCGCCGGAGCCGTCGGTGTTGGCGGCTTCCTCAGCGGCGCTGGCCTCGTAGATCGCCTGGCCGAGGGCCTGCGACTCGGTGGCCAGCTTCTCGACCGCGGTCTTGACGGCCGCGATGTCGGTGCCTGCGAGAGCGTCGTTGGCTTCCTTGATGGCAGCCTCGACCTTCTCCTTGACGTCGGCGGGCACCTTGTCCTCGTTGTCCTTGATGAACTTCTCGGTCTGGTGCACCAGCGACTCGGCCTGGTTGCGCACCTCGGCCTCCTCGCGGCGGGCCTTGTCTTCCTCGGCGTGAGCCTCGGCGTCCTTGAYCATCCGSTCGATCTCTTCCTTGGACAGWCCGGARCCSTCCTGGATCTTGATCGTGTTCTCCTTGCCCGTGCCCTTGTCCTTSGCGGTCACGTGCACGATGCCGTTGGCGTCGATGTCGAAGGTGACCTCGATCTGCGGCACSCCMCGCGGKGCSGGCGGMAKSYCSGCCAGCTCGAACGAGCCGAGCAGCTTGTTGTGCGAGGCGATTTCGCGCTCACCCTGGAACACCTGGATCTGCACCGASGGCTGRTTGTCGTCAGCSGTGGTGAAGGTCTCGGAACGCTTGGTCGGGATGGTGGTGTTGCGCTCGATGAGCTTGGTCATCACGCCACCCTTGGTCTCGATRCCGAGGGACAGCGGGGTGACGTCGAGGAGCAGCACGTCCTTGACCTCRCCCTTGAGGACACCGGCCTGCAGGGCGGCGCCGACGGCGACGACCTCGTCCGGRTTGACRCCCTTGTTSGGYTCMYKSCCRCCGGTCAGCTCGCGMACCAGATYSGWSACGGCSGGCATACGGGTGGAACCACCGACGAGCACGACKTGGTCGATGTCYTTGACGGCGATGCCGCTGTCCTTGATCACSGMYTGGAACGGSGCSCGGGTGCGGTCGAGGAGATCGGACGTGATCTTCTSGAACTCGCTGCGGGACARCTGCTCGTCGAGGAACAGCGGGTTCTTGTCCGCGTCGACGGTGATGTARGGCAGGTTGATCGACGTGCTCTGMGAGGAGSWCAGTTCGATCTTGGCCTTCTCSGCRGCCTCACGSAGACGCTGCAGKGCCATCTTGTCCTTGGTCAGATCGATGCCGTTCTGAGCCTTGAACTTGTCGACGAGCCACGTGACGATGCGCTCGTCCCAGTCGTCACCACCGAGGTGGTTGTCGCCGGACGTGGCGCGAACCTCGACGACGCCGTCGCCGATTTCGAGCAGCGAGACGTCGAAGGTGCCGCCACCGAGGTCGAAGACCAGGATGGTCTGTTCCTTGTC